>JAZQXJ010000030.1:0-32743 GCA_045632815.1 Acutalibacteraceae bacterium
TGAAATATCTTTTTCGTCATTGTTGAATGATGAAAGCGCACTTCTCATACCCATCATCAGTACGCACGGAACGGAAAGTCCTTTTTCCGCACACATCTTCATCAGCTTTTCAGATGTTTCTGCATCAAGGCTGAATTTAAGCGTTCTTGATTCGGGATTTGCGTCAAGCACCTCTGCCTTGCGGAGATTGGGTTTATTCTTTTCAATTCTCTGCTGAACAAGTCTGCTCGGTCGCACATAGTCGGTATAAATCGGCTCCGATTCGTTTGCGATTGTGCCTTTCCAATATTTTTTATCTTTCTTGTGTTGCTCGGATTTCTTATACTCCAATTCCTTTTCAACCATATCAACATATCTTTTCATCGGCTTCGGATATGCCGTTCCGTGCTTTTTATTAAGGTATATTGCAAGAGCATCGGCAAGGAAAAGCTTTGAAGAATAACCGTCAAACGCAAGATGATGAAGCTTCATATAAATGCCGTGATAATTATTTTCAAGATGAATAATTCTTACCTCGTTGACAGGCTTGTCCCACATATCGATTATCGCATGAGAACGGTTTTTGAGAAATTCGTGAGCATCGTCCCACTTCATAACAGATAAATCTTCTTCGATAATTTCGATTTCGTGTTCGGGAGCGATATACTGATAAACCTTCTTAAACGGCTTTTTCGTGAAACGCAGACGGATTGCATCGCATCTGTCCATAGCTTCATAAAGCGATTCTTTCATAAGTTCGGTATCAAATTCGCCCTGCCAATAGTAACCCGTTACAATATTGAGAACGGGCGCATCGGTGCTGTGATGCTCCGAAACATAGAGCATAAGTGACTGTGCGGGGATAAGAGGATATGCTCTGACTTTTTTGCCGCCTTTAATTTTTATCTCCATCTTTTTATCCTCCGCATTTCAGAATTTAACATAATTTCTTTTGATTTTATTTGACGATGTTTTCGGGAACGGAGTTTCTCTGATGCGAAGAACGGCAATTTCTCTTTCAGGTTTTTCGCCCGCATTTGCTTCTTTTATCTTTTCATTAAGATATGCTTCAATATTTTCGATTCCCATTAACGCTGCGAATTCTGCATCGGGGAATATTTCAGCAACGATTCTGTCGTTTTCACCGCTTACAACAATTTCTTTGATAACCTTTTCATCTGCAAACTTCATTTCCAGTTCTTCGGGTGAGATATTTTCTCCGTTTGAAAGAATGATAAGATTTTTTATTCTTCCCGTAACATAAAGATGTTCGCCGTCATCGCTGATTCTTCCCAAATCACCCGTTTTGAGATAGCCGTCATCGGTGAAGGCAGCGGCGGTTTCCTCGGGCATTTTGTAATATCCCATCATAACCGACTTGCCTTTAACCTGAATCTCGCCATCAACAATTCTGACATCACATATGCTTTTCAATATTTTACCGGAAGAATCCTTATTTTTAAAACTGTAATCGGCAGTTGTTATTTTGGGGCTTGTTTCACTCATGCCATAGCCCTGACGAAGAATTATTCCGTGTTTTTCATATTCTTCAATGAGTGAGGGGGCAAGGTACGCTCCGCCGACACCAATCCAGCGAATATTTTTACCAAACACTTTTTCGGCGGCTTCTCTCGGAGTAAGCTGAGCGAATCTTTTATGAAGAATATTGACTTTTCTGATTAGGCTTTCGCAAATCATCGGAACCAACCTCATTGTTGACGGTTGAAAAACAGAAAGATTTCTGCCGATATTACTCAATTCACCATTAAGACATACGGTCAGACCATCCAAAAGTGGCTTAAAATAGTCACATGAGAAACAGAAAATATGGTGCATAGGTAAAACTGAAAGATAAACATCATCCTGTGCAAGTTCAAGTTCAGGATAGGTTATGTTGGCAATAAGATTTGATGATGAAAGCATAACGCCTTTTCTTACACCTGTTGTACCTGATGTATAAATGATTGCTGCACAATCTTCGGGATTAAGTTCGATTTCTGAAAGTGAAGCGTATTCGGAATCAGCTCTGTAATTTTTATAGATGGCAGCAAACCAATCGGCGTTACCCATATTTACAACAACTTTCAGTTTGTCGTAATTTTCTGTAATTGCTTTTGCACTTTCAGCAAAATCATCTTCATAAAACAGTGCATCTATATCGCCTGATTCAAAAAGAGTTACAGCTTCTTCAACGGATGTGTTGGGCGCAAACGGAACAAAAACATTTCCGCTGATAAGTACTCCTGTAAGCGCAGTAATGTATTCGTATGTTGTTTTTCCTATAATTGCAATATGCATTCTTTCAGGACAAACAGAGCGGATATACCTGCAGATTGCCAGGCTGTTTTCTCGGAGCTCGATAAAACTTTTTTCTTTGATTTCATCTCCGCAAAAATATTTTATGAAAGGTTTTGTGCCGTATAGTTCGGCACTGTTATCGATAAGATCTCTGACCGTATGTATTTTCGAATAAAAATTCTGTCGATTCATTCTTGTTCCCCTTCCGGTTTATATATTTACAGATATTAAATTAAACTGCATATGCTTTAATTGTAAATCGACAAAAATATAAAAAAGACTGAAAATCCCACTGTTTTCATACATTTTATAAGTTTTGTTTGCAACTTTAAAAAGAAAAACCCATCATTTAAGATGAGTTTTAAACACATTATATTGATTTGTCACAGAATATGTTTATATTTTTAAGAGGACTTTGAACACCAACTTCCCTTGCAGCTTCCGGCTTGACCGGTCAAGAGCAGCTCCCTCTGAGGAACTACTGAATTGTTCTTTGACATTTCGTTTACACCACTTTGAATTCAGCTGACATGAAGTTGTACGATGAATTTATTTATTCCGTCTTTGCTTTCGGCGATTGAAAGACCTCAAAACGGTTCACAGTCGAAACCCTCCCAGGAAACAAAACCCGAAACAACAAAGCCTGCGGAAGAAACAACAACCGTGCCAAATACTGAAGTTCAGACAACTCAACCTCAAATTCCCGAAATGAACGGAGAATTTCTCGAGTTGCCTGGCAACTTTGACCCGTCACAGTTGCCCGAAGGTTTTGACCCATCGCAAATGCCTGATAATTTTAACGGTCAGTTGCCTGAAGGATTTGACCCGTCGCAAAAGCCCTCTATGGGTGGCGGAACGCCTGATTTTGGCGGTCAGATGCCTGACTTTGGCGGTAATTTCCCCGCAAACCCACCGAGCGGACAAAACCCCTTCGGCGGAATGACCCCGACGTTCAATTAAACCAATGCAAAAGGGGCTGTAAAAAACTTTCGTTTTTTACAGCCCTGTTTTAGGGGATAGGAAAAAAGATGCAGAACGGACAAACCGAGCAAAATCAAGGCGTCCCTTGATTTTGGACACCCGAAGGCGTACAAAGGTACGTCGAGTGGCGAGGTTTGTTCGTAGCATAAAACATAAAAAATAATATTTTTTAGTTTCTTTGAATGTTTTAAGGGGTTTCTGCAGATATATGACCTGCCGAAACCCCTTGACTTATATTGTTTTATGCGGTCTGCGCTTTTTTTACATCCCCTTAATTTTATGTCGGTCTGCAAACAGACAGCGAATCACAACATTATAGTGACTTATTACAAAACGCACTATATGTTAACATTGATTTTCGATTAATCTGAAAGTTTTGATTAAATTTCAATTCAGTCTGTAGGGGCGACCTATAGAGTGAAAGACGGTTTTGTGATTTCTCACACCTCTGCTACGGTGTCTATTTCAACAAGAACGTTCTTGGGAAGCTCCTTCACGGCAACGCATGAGCGCGCAGGCTTGCCGATAAAATATTTCGCATAAACCTCGTTGAAAGCGGCAAAATCGCCCATATCCTTAAGGAAGCAAGTTGTTTTCACAACCTTCTCAAGGCCGCTTCCTGCCGCTTCAAGAACGGCTTTTATATTTTCACAAACCTGCTCGGTCTGTTCCGTTACGGTTTGCGCTTCAACGGCACCGCTCTTGGGATTAATCGCTATCTGACCCGAGGTAAAAACGAGCCCGCCCGCAACAATTGCCTGCGAATAAGGTCCGATTGCATCGGGTGCATTTTTTGTGTGGATTATGTTCATGATAAGTCTCCTTTATTAATAGTATTCGTACTCACGGGATTAAAAAAACCAACAAGCCTCAGCAGCCCATTTCTGTTTCGATAAGCCGGGTTATACCTTCGGTCTCGTAATCGGCAATATCCTTGATGGACTGCACGGCATTCGCCATTGCATATGAACGGAATTCGGCTATCATATGGGTATCGTTGATGTTATCGCCCACGGTGATGAGGTCGGAATATTCCGCACCGACAAGCTCAAGGAATCTGTAAAGCCCCTGCGCCTTATTCATATCTGCCGCAACAATGTCAATGCATCTGCCGTTCTGCAGAGGGTTAAGCTTGCCTGCAAACTTTTCTTTTACCGCCGCAGTCACTCTTGCCGCCTCGTTTTCATCAGGCAGAATAGTGCTTATCTGGTTAAAATAAGGTATTTCAGGCAGAGTTTCGAAAGTAAATTCATCATCGGGGCTTTTTTCGCCACTTAAGGCTACGCCACAGTCGAAAGCCGTATGCACATCCGCCCAATCGCAACCGATACTCATTATATATTCAAGAAGCGGCTTTGCAAGAGTGCCGTCACAACGCGACTCAGCCGCAACCTCTCCGTCAATCAGTATCACCGCACCGTTTGATGCAAGAAGGAAATCGCACTCAAAATCCTGCCTTCGCGGCAATTCAACAAGGGAATCAACTCCCCTGCCGCTGACAAGCCCGAAAAGATTGCCTGCCATCCGCCATCGCTTTATGGCATTTCTTTTTGCATCGTCTATTCCGCCGTGGTTAAGCGTTCCGTCATAATCACTCGCAATAATTTTCATATCCATACTCCTTTTCAAGGAATAAAATAACTATATCACACGGAAAAAACAATGTCAATTTTTAATAATAATCTATACAAACAATGAAATAAATGGTATAATTCCGTCAGGTGATATTATGAAAAACATTATTCTTATCGGTATGCCGGGTGCAGGCAAAAGCACAATCGGTGTTCTGCTCGCAAAATCAATGCTTATGGATTTTGTGGATACCGACCTGCTCATTCAGAAAAAGCATTTTTCAAGCCTTTGTGACATCATAAGCAGCAAGGGAATCGAAGAATTTCTGAAAATTGAAAACGATGTTATCAGCTCGTGGAGCTTCCTGAATTGCGTTATTGCCACGGGCGGCAGCGCCGTATACGGCGACGAAGCAATGAAAAAGCTGAAAAAAGACGGAATTGTTGTCTATCTTAAGCTGATGCCCGATGAAATTGAAAAAAGAATCAACAATATCCACACAAGAGGAATTGCAATGAAAGAAGGCACCTCAATCACTGAGCTTTACTGCGAAAGGGCGCCTCTTTATGAAAAATATGCGGATATTGTGATTGACTGCGCAGGACTGACCCCCGAGCAATGCGTTGACGGAATAATTGAAATGATAAAATAAAAAAGACCGACGCTGTTGCATCGGTCTTTTGTCGTGGTGAACCAACCGATTCGAATATCGAACTCAATTCGATTTCGGCATCGTCGAACCCAAGTAGGCCTTCCGACTCAAAGGCATCAAAAACTATTCTGCATTTCATTTTCTTATCGTTGCCACCATCGCCGCCGTCGTCCTCATCAAAGAGATAGACTTTCTCGATAAAGGCATCGCAAAATGCTTTTTTGACTTTAAGGGGGATTTTACCCCAAGCGATAAAATTCTGCATCTTCTCACGGACGGCAATCAGTTTTTCCTTTACTTGCTCAATCGTAAGCTTCGGCATAGTAGTGCGTAATCGTTTGAGTTCTGCTTCGTAATCTTCCTTTCGCAACTCTGCCTGCTCTATCCGTTCAAAGACCTTGTTTGTAAAATGTCCCGACTCGACCATAACATAAAGGTTTTCTATCTTCTTGGCTTCTTCCAGTATCTTATATTCAATTTCCTTTATATTTGGGTTGCTCGTCACCCGTCTCTGTACTTTGTAGATTGCTTTTGCAAGTTCGTCTATGTTCTTGTCGGACAGGTACTGTTTTGCGGTATAGGCAATAACGGCATCTTCGAACTTGTCTTTGTCAACTCGCTTTTTCTTGCACCCGTTCAAAAATGCCTTTTGCTTTGTTCCCCGACAGACATAATAGCGGTAAACTCTCTTGTTGGGGTCTCCGCTTTGTGCCGTATGGTCTTCTGAGAGCAGATTGCTTATGTTGTTATAGGTGTGCAGGTTAAAACTAACGGGAGAAGTAGAACGGGCAGACTTGACTGTCTTGGTGACACTATCTGCAGTCAAGGGCTGCTCACAATGTCCGCAGAATGCTTTGCCGCTTAAAACATATTCTTCGACGGCATTATTCCTTGCTCCAGTATTTCCATCTTGTTCAAGTCGTTTTTGAACTCTATCAAACAATCGCTTCTCGATAATCGGTTCTATAATATCGGTCTGTTCAACATCGCCCCAAGAATATAACCCAATGTATTTTTTGTTTTTCAGCATTCGATTTAAAAAGTTATATCCAAAATCGGTTGCTTGGGGTGTTTTATATCCTCGTTCACAACAATGCTCAATTATTGACCTTACTGTGTCGCCGTTTGCATACTTTTCGAACACCCTCTTTACAATTTCTGCTTCGTATGTGTTGATTACATATCGTTTTTCTACAATGTCATATCCGAAAAGTCTGTATCCACCATTTACGGTACCGTTCTTTGCATTTCGCTTCATGCCATCCATTACCTTCTCGGACAGTTCGGCAGAATAAGCCTCTGCCATGCCCTCAAAAATGGACTCAACCAAAATACCGCTTGACCCCTCGGGAACAGGTTCCGTTGCCGAAAACACTCGAACTTTATAGGCGGCCAATGCTCCCTTATAAGTAGCACTGTCAAACCGATTACGGGCAAAGCGGTCTTGTTTCCACACAATGACTACTTCAAACTGCTTGTTTTTGGCATCACATATCATTTTTTGAAATGCAGGCCTGTTGTCGTTTTTACCTGTCTGTGCTCGGTCACAATACTCGGCAATGACTTCATAATCTCTGTCTTTAGCAAACTGATGGCAGATTTCAAGTTGCCGTTCTATGGACTCTTCTCTTTGCTTGTGGGAACTGTATCTTGCATAAATAACTGCTTTTTTCATTGCAAGCCCTCTCTTTCTATATATACCATTATACCATAACGGGTGTTTAAAGCCAATACCCAAAAGGTATTGCAAGCAATTTTGCCTTGTGGTATAATGAGAATAACACAGAAAATCGAGGTCGCATTTTTCGGGTGTGTGGCTTCGGCTACACACCTTTTTTAATTTAGGAGGAAATAGAAATGAAGAAAATTATTGCATTGCTCCTTGCTCTGTCTATGCTCTTTGCATTGACCGCTTGCGGAGGA
Organism: Acutalibacteraceae bacterium; assembly: GCA_045632815.1. Lineage (GTDB taxonomy): Bacteria > Bacillota > Clostridia > Oscillospirales > Acutalibacteraceae > CAG-177. The sequence continues at coordinate 7,406 of JAZQXJ010000030.1, forward strand.
GATAATGAAAACGCACCCACAGATGAAAGTACGGAGGCAACCACTAGCACCACAGAAAGCACCAACAACACCACCGACGGCACGGAGGACAGCACACAGAACACGACCGAGGGTATCACAGGCACAGAGACCACCGAGCCGTCTACAACTACACCACCCGCGGCAACTACTCCTCCCACAACAACACCGCCTACTACCACCCCAGATGCTTGTAGCCATAGCTGGAACTCCGCAACCTGCACAACTCCTAAGACTTGCAAGACTTGCGGTGCGACGGAAGGCTCTAAATCGGGACACAACTATGTTCAAGGGGTATGCTCTGGATGTGGAATATCCGTAAACGACAAAACAGGTCCCAAAATCACCATCCTATCCATTAATCCCAACCCTGCCAAACTCGGCGGCAAGGTTACTGTTAGAGCAAAAATCACCGACGAAAGCGGTGTTGAAAGTGCTGATGTTCAACTTTGTAACAGTGTTGGCAATGTTGCTGGCGGTATTCTAAATCGTGTTGAAGGAACTGCAAAGGATGGCGTTTACGAAGGTACATTTACCTTGCCATCCAATACTCCTGCGGGCGAGTGGGAGGCAAATATTTACACAAGAGATTTGTTGGGAAATACGGGCCTTTCTTGGGGAGACCCCAAAGAAAACTTTACTGTTACTGGTGGCGTTAACGACACTACTGGTCCGAAAATCACCATTCTGTCCATCAACCCCAACCCCGCTAAACTCGGTGAAAAGGTTACTGTTAGAGCAAAAATTACCGATGAAAGCGGTGTGCGTAGTGCCGATGTTCAACTTTGTAACAGTGTTGGCAATGTTGCAGGTGGCATTTTGAATCTAGTCGAGGGTAATTCCAAAGACGGTATTTACGAAGGCACATTCACTTTGCCGTCCAACACTCCTGCGGGTGAGTGGGAGGCAAACATTTACACTAATGATATTTACGGCAACACTGGCCTATCTTGGGGTGACCCTAAAGAAAACTTTGCTGTTACTGGTGGCGTTAACGACACCACTGGTCCGAAAATCACTATTCTATCCATCAACCCCAACCCCGCTAAACTCGGTGGCAAGGTTACTGTTAGAGTAAAAATTACCGACGAAAGCGGTGTGCGTAGTGCCGATGTTCAACTTTGTAACAGCGTCGGTAATGTTGCTGGCGGCATTTTGAATCTAGTCGAAGGTAATTCCAAAGACGGCATTTACGAAGGAACCTTTACTTTGCCTACAAGCACCCCTATCGGTGAGTGGGAGGCTAATATTTATACGAACGATATTTATGGTAACACAGGCTTATCTTGGGGAGACCCCAAGGAAAACTTTACTGTGACTGCATCATAAGGAGATGTCATGCTACACAAGATAACGGACATAAAAACCGCATTATCCACAGGAGCCTATCAATCTGCGTTGGCATTAACCCTGTCATTACCTGATATTTGTCGCCAAGTAGAATACGGAAACACAAAAAACGGAACAGACGGTTATCCTGCATGGGTAGATAAGTATGTGGATTTCTCTGAATGCTATATTGGTTTGGGTACAGAGGATGCCGAACTGAACGGAAAAATCTGTTATGCTTTGCGATGCTCATTTCTACACTGCGGTAATGACGATATATTATCGCAAAGAGTAGCAAGGAATTGCACAATAACTAATTTTGAATTACGAAAACCAAACGGGATAGACGGCGGGTATGGCTATACTTACCGCATAAAAGAGTTGCCTAACGGCAAAAAAGAGGTTTCAACTGTTTTTGATGTTGAGTATTTCTGCACACTGATTTGTGATGCTGTAGAAAAATACTACAGCAACCACCCCAACAAAAGCGAGTTCGATAAATACCTTTGCGCCAAGTTTGTATAATCAAAATTACTTGATTTTCGTTTCAAACTCTGCCACAATATAGATACTCCTTATTTCCATTACACACAGGCGGAATCAGAAAGCGGCGGATATTACATTTTTAGTGAGGAATACCACACTACACACATAAGCAAAAGCAAACCCCTATTTGTGTTTGCGACGGCGGGCCCCGAGAAATCGGGGCTCGCTTTTTTCTTGCTTTTCTTCCAAAAGTGCGTCAATCTATATTTAGGTCAATTTTATATATGTAGGAGCAATCTTTAAAAAATGAAGGAGGAATAAAAGAAATCTTTGAAAAGCACACCATAGAAAATCACACACCACAAAGCGATATGTTACACCCCGACCAACTGCAAACGAGATTTAGGTGCAGCATATCGGGCTCAATCTTAAAACTGCGGTATCGGGCAGTTTTGGTTGAGCATCCCGACCGCCAACGATAAGGGCGGTTTATCGACGGCTTCTGCCGTTGTATTTGGGCAAGGTGCGACGGCACCGTTTGCCTTTCATCTGAACACACACGATACAATTAAGGGTGTCGGACATGGTTCGGTGCCCTTTCCTTATAGATAAAATATGTCGCCATTAACGGCGCGACGTTTACGTTCGCGACGACAATGGCGACAAATACCACGAAAGGAGCGACAAAACAATGTCAAAATCATTATTCTATCAATTTAACTCTGCTTTGGACATGTGCTTTGTTTTGCACTTTGACAAGCATAGCGACAAGCACAACCCACAGTCTGAGAGTGACCATATTATAAAATCGTTATCGGCAAAGAGCAACCTCAAAGACTTTGCTCACGACTTCGCCGCTTTTATAAAAAACGACTACGGGGTTAAACAAGTAAAACAAATAACCCCCGACATGTGCCAATCCTACATTGAGCGAAAGTCAGCTGAAGGTTGCTCGTTGAAAACGATTAAGACCTACCAAAGCAATCTTCTCAAACTGTCAAAATGTGCAAACAAGGCATTTAACATTCGCACCGACTATTCGGTATCGGTTGACGAAAGCAAGATTGAGAAAACCGAAACAATAAAGCAATACTCTTTCACCCGTGAAGAAATGCAAAAGATACTCGCTGCCCCTCGCCAATGTGAAAGTTTGTCGGCACTACGGCTGGCATACGATTTGGGGCTTCGTGTCGGGTCTCTGTCCCGTTTAGAAGTTCGCCATATAAACTTTCAGGATAATACCTTGCTTGTCTATAAGGACAAGGGAAACAGGTCCAGAGTGCTACAAATGAGCGACGAGACAGCAAAGTTTCTCCGTCAGCAAATAAAGGGCAAAGACCCCCAAAGCAAGGTTTTTTCGGTGAAACCGTCAAGCATCAACACATATTTGCGTAGACGATGCACCGCCCTCAATCTCCGTGCCCCGAATGGCGAAATAAAGTCGGGGGTGCACTCAATCCGCAAGTTATGGGCAGAGGCGTTTGCCGAAAAAAACGGGGTCGCAAAAACGATGGTCGCACTCGGTCACGGGGAGCAAAGGAGCGATTTGGAGCAGACCTACCTGCATAGCAAAAAATAATTTCAAAATTTTTCAAAAAGGGGTCAAAAATACTTGCAATTTAATTTTTTATAAGTTATATAGTTATATATACTTAACTTTTAGGTATTATAGGTATATAACTTTTTTAGGTTATATAGATATTAACTTACATAAGTTAGTAGGTAAAACACTTACTTATAAGGTTTATAGTTAAATCGCTTACATAAAGGTACATAGGCAGATTACTTTGAAAAGGTTTTAGTTATAACCCTTGTTAAAGGTGTTTGTGTAGATATATAACTTAAATGGGTTGAGAAGTTAGATACCTTACAACGGATAATGATTTTTCTCCAATAGATTAAATAAGGTTAAGTAAATAATCTATAGGAGTGTGTATACTAATGGTAACACAAAAATTAAACAATCTTTATGAAAATTATTTTTTAGGTGGTTACATTTCAAACTTGATTGATAACCCCGACAAACCCTATCTTTCTATCGCGATGAAATCATACGACAGAGAGAAAAGCAAAACTGTCTTTATTATGATTTTCAAAATGTCGGGATACGGGGATAACAAATACCCGAACCCGACGGCACAAATCGTCAAAGATGCCTTTGAAAAACATATCCCCATTTCTTGTGTCTATTACGACGACGGCAAGGGCGGAAACAAAATGTCCTGCTGCTATGCGAACTTCTCGGCAGATAAATATGCCGAGGTTCCCGTTGGCGACGAAATGCCGTTTTAATGGGGGTGTCCGTATGAAGATAAGAATAACGGGTGAACCCAAACAGGTGCAAATGCTTTTGGACCGTCTTGATATTTATGTCGGCTCCAAGTGCAAATACATCAGCAACCCATACCCCCAAACCCGTAAATGTAAAACAAGCAAATATGTGTCGGTCTACGTTGACTATGAGGACTACGACCTTGACGATTAAAAACAGACCGCTCTACATTCAATGTAGGGCGGTCTGCTCTTGCTTTATAAAAGAAACTCAACAAAAACAAAATAGCGTCCCTTATGGAACGCTACTTTGTTCGACAATATGTCGTTTGGTGACCCGGACGGGAATCGAACCCGTGTTACCGCCGTGAAAGGGCGGTGTCTTAACCGCTTGACCACCGGGCCATAAAGTTGGTAGCGGCAGTTGGATTTGAACCCACGACCTACCGGGTATGAACCGGTTGCTCTAGCCTCTGAGCTATGCCGCCATATATTAACCTCAAAGGGCTTGCTTATTATAGTACACATTTTTTGTTTTGTCAACAGTTTTTTAAAATTTTTTTAAATTTTTATGCTCATATTATTTCACACAATTGAAAAATCATTCCTGATGTGATAATATAGAAGCATAAAAGACGATTCGGAGGAGGTTAAAACGTGAAAAAAGGTAAGATTATTGCCGGAATCGGCACAGCAGTTGCCGTTGCCGCCGCATCGGCAGGCGCAGCGTGCTACAAAATCGCCTGTGTTTCCAAAAGAGAAAAGAAGCCCGAGACTGAGCCGAAAAAAATTCTGCGCACGGAACTCAGAAAAAGGAACAACGCTTTTCTGCAGGCTCATAACCCCGAGGACATTGAAATTATCACTCCTGACGGTTTAAGGCTCAGGGCATGGTTTGTGCCGTCGGAGAGACCGTCAAAGCGCTTTGTTATATGCGTTCACGGTCATAATTGCGACGGACCGAATGAATGCAGCCACCTTTTCCCCTTCTACCATTACGATATGAACTGCAACTATCTTCTGCCCGACCTTCGCGGTCACGGCAGGAGTGACGGCAACCTCATCGGCTTCGGCTCGTGGGACAGCAAGGACATCAAGCAATGGATTGACACCCTTGTTGAGCGATTCGGCGAGGATATTGAAATTATTCTTCACGGAATTTCCATGGGCGCGGCAACGGTTATGCTTGTCAACAACACCGACCCTCAGCCTCAGGTGAAGGTTGTTATCGAGGACTGCGGATTCACCAACGGACTTGAGGAAGTTGCGGCAAAAATGAAGGAAATGAACCTCAATTACAGCTCGGAGGTTATTGTGCACATTGCCAACCTTTACTGCAAAGCACTTTCAAAATACGACCTGAAAAAAGATGCCGACCCTCTCGGCACGATGGTCAACGCAAAAAATCCCGTGCTTTTCATCCACGGCGAGGAAGATACCCTCGTACCGTTTGAGATGTGTCAGAGGCTTTACGATGCTTGCCCCGTTGAAAAGGATATTTTCACCGTACCGGGCGCAACCCACGCATATTCATATTACGATGCCAAGGATGAATATGACGCAAAAATGAAGGCATTTATTGAAAAGTACATATAATAATTCAAGGCTGCTTCGGATTGAAGCAGCCTTTTGTTTTTATCTGAATATTGACACTATCGCGCCGATTATATTAACGAAAAACGCGGTAATTTTTTCAAGCGTTGTGTCGAGAGTTGCGGAATCGGGGTCAAAATGCGATTTGCCGTCCGAGGTGTCGGGTGCAAAGCGTATGTTATCAACGCTGATATCGGCATCGGCTTCGCTCGCAAAAGCAAATTTTATTTCCGAAACCTTATCCAGCTTTTTGCAGGGTCTGCCTGCGCCGCCCTCGTTGCCGAAAAGATAAAGTCGGTTGAGGTCAACGGTCATAAGATGCCATTCGCCGTCGGCAGGAATTGAGGTTTCAACTCCTTTTGTGCCGCCGACTGCAGGTGAATACCACATAAGCGAATTCTTGTAAATCCTGATTTCGCTCAGTTCAACATCCGCACTGCCGTTATTGCGCACATAAAAACTCATTTTGCCGTAATCGGAATAATCATTATCTGCATCGTTGAATTTTTCGCCCGATTCATAATTAAGGGCAGGGCTGATAGTGAATTCCGAGCCGCCCTTTACATTCATAACACCGTCTGCAAAGGAAATTTCCGCACCCTCTGCAAGCCACGATGCATAATTTTTGTTAAGCTCCGCCTCAGTCATCACGTGCCAGGTGTATTCATCATTGCAGTCTGTCCACAGTCTGTCAAACCAATAGTGAGTACCCACGGATTTATCCGTTACAAACTGGCATACGGGCAAAGCAAGTCCGCCGTTTGCCGTTGCATAAAGATTTGAGCGCGTATTGCTCACGCAGTAAGCATAGCTTGCGGAAACGGGGGTGGTTACATCATCGCTCCACACCTTAACGGTGTTTTCCGACACGATTTCGGCATTTGCCTGAGCATAAACGCCGTCTGCGCCGCAAACCGCAAAGCCGTAAAGGGTATCGCCGCCGCAGGCAAGTCCGTCACCTGCATTTTTGAATGTTACATAAACCGCACCGTCACGGATTTCCGCTTTTTCAGCCGTTGCGGCTGTGTATACATCCTCGCCGCCGTAAACAAGCCCCTTTGCGGCATATGCCATTCTCTCGCCGATTTCCTGCTTACATTCGGGATGAATCGGACCTGCTTCGATAAGATATGTAAGCGGTACATCATAAATTGTAACCGTTGCTCTCGATTCGGGCTGTGCCGCCTGAATATCGCAATAATTAATATTCCAATCAAGAAGATTGAGTCCGTCATCGGAGTAAAGATAGGATGCAAGCTGAGTGCAGATGAAAGGCATTCTCTCATTTTCATAGCCGAAAAGCTCCGAATACGAACGCTGCATAAGGTCATAGAAATTCTCATAGCCCTCACGGGTAACGCCCTGCATAAGGTCTGTTTCGCCCTGATACCATATCATACCCGAGGGTCTGAAATTCTTCAGCGGCTCAATCTTATGGTTATAGTTTGCGGTCATACTTTGATATATGCTCGGATTTTCCTTTTCCCACTTTGCGCTCTCGATGTATTTATCGGTTGAAATGAGATAGCTTTTGACATCCGGATCGCCGTCAATCGCCTCTCTTGAAAGCCAGCTTGCAATCGCCGAGCCGCCGAGGGATGCATTTAGAATACCGACCGGCATATCAAGTTCTTCCATCATCTGCGCCGCAAAATAATAGGCAACCGCGCTTATGTTATACACATATGCATCCTCGCCCGTAGTCCACTGCGCACCGCTGACATCAGCCTGAGGGTCGGCAAAGGTATCGTCAACATTATCGTTGCAATAAAACGGCATATGAAGAACACGGAGCCATTTGCTCAGCTTTTCTCCGTTTCTGAACATATCTGCGCCGCCCTTTGCCTGCGAAAGAGGATACTGCATATTGCTCTGACCGCTTGCCAGCCAAAGCTCGCCGAAAACAACATTTTTAAGCTCCGCAAAAACGATGCCGTTTTCCTTAAGAATTACTTTATACTCATCGTATCCGCCTGCAGGGGCAAGGAAAGAAACGGCAAATGTGCCGCCCGATTCGGCGGATTTTCCGCTTGCAACAAGCTCGCCCGATGCATCGAAAAGCTCTGCGGATATCTCCGCACCCGAGGTTGCCGTGCCTGCAAAAATTGCATCTTTATTCTGCTGAAAAAGCATATTGTCGCCGTAAGTGCCGTAAAGCTTTGCCGACGAAGACTGTGCGTAAGCCACGCTCACACCTCCGACAATCATCAAAACTGCAAGAATAACCGAAATAATTTTTTTCATTTTATCACCTCAAGCCGTTAAAGCTTTCGCGGATTTCGCCGACAGTACCCGTTGAAATATAATAGCTGTATTCTTTGGGGTTGAAGCTGCTGAATTCATATGTATCAACCGCCGCAATATAGCTGGTTGAAATTGAAACGGAGGGGTCGGTTTCCGTTGTTCTTTCTCTGTCATAAATGCCTGCGAGGAAGGATGCCTTGTGCGGCACATAAAGGGCAATGCCGAAGCTGTCATCAAACTCGCCCATAAAGCCTGCCCAATTTTCCGTTGTGTCAAACATAGGGTAGCCTGCATCGGGCCAGAAGATGAGGTCATCTCTGTAGGTCAGGTTGGTGTCGCCCGTCCAGGGGGATGAGCCGTTATAATAAACGAATCTGTTCAGAGGCTCAACGCAATAAAACGCAGGAAGCTCCTGAGTTGTGGTGGTTGCGGGATAGCCCGAAAAATCAACGAATCTGCAGGCGACCTCAACAACGCCGTTGCCGAGAGTATAGGTTGCTTCCATATATGACGGGGTGATATCCGCCGCCGTCTTTGCCCAGTCAAGGGGTCTGCACTTGATATAGATATAATCATCGCCCACAGCAAGGTCAACTATCTTACTGCTTTCGTTATAAAGATTGCCGCCCTGTACGGGGTTATAGTTCCACTTGTTTTCGCCGTACCAGCCGCCCTCGTACATATCGCAGTCAAAGGTGCCGTAATAGGACTGCTGAACGAGCCTGCCCGTATCGTGGCGGTTGATGAGGTTAACATTGTTGTTGACGGATTTTGTGCCGTATCGCTCCGCCGCCTTTGAGTCAACGCGGATTATGCCGTTCACTTTGACCGCCTGAACATCGGAATTGAGGTCCTCGAGGTAATCCAGCGCACCGCCCCAGAGAAGATTGACACCGATTTTATATTCGCTGTTCTGAAGATAAACATTCTCGTCGGGTATTTCACGGTTGAAAACATCAAAACCGATAAGCCCAAACGCCGCCTCATCCTTATCGAGAGGCTCAAGAGTGACAGCGACAATTTCATTGGACTTCGCCTTGTCAAGCACCCCGTCAATAAAACCGTAAAAAGGCTTTGTGCCGTCCGAAGGCTCAAGGAAGAATTCCTCGGAATATTCCTCGCCCTTAAGCATATATGTGATTACGCCTTTCATATACGCATCGGATTTATAGCTGACGCCGTAATAGTTGAACCAGCCGCAATCTGCATTATTGAAATTAAACACAGCTTTGTCTTTTATGATTCCGTTTTCAATACCCTCCGTTTTTTCAACTGCAATTGCGGAAATTGAAAAATCTGTATCCGCCTTTGAGGGCAGAAAGCTGAAAAGATATGACGGAAAAAGCATAATGAACGATAAAATCAGAGAAATTATTTTCACTTATATCACCGCTTTATCAATATTTGAAATCAGAATATGAAACCTTTGTTTCCATATTTGCGGAGGCGTTTACGCCCCTGACGATTGAATATTTGACGCCTTTGAGCGTTGCCTTCATTTTGATTGTGTGGTTAAGGGATGAAAAACGGTTGTTGTCAACCCTGATTTTTGCATTGATAACAACGGAGGTTGTGTTGACGGTCAGCGACTCAACGCTTGCACCTACATCTTCAAGACCTTCCTTGATTTCGTCAACATCCTTGTAATCCTTGGTAACCTTGCCGAGTGCGCTGCCGCTTTTCTTGGGATTTGTTTCGTCAACAAGGGTGATTGTTACAATATAATACTTGCCGTCATCGGAAAGCTTGCAGGTTGCGGACTTGACATCCGCCGCCTTAAGATTGCTCTTGACAAGTGATTTGCCGTCAAACTTGCCCTTGCTTACGGTTGAGCTGCTGCTGCCCTCGCCGAGGAAGTCGCCTACTGCGCCTCTGACGGCTTCAATTCTTGAAAGTGCGCCCATTTCAACATTGCTGAGGGTTGTGACGGTTGACTTTTTATAGCCGGGCTTTGAGCTTGCCGCGGCGGCTGTTGCATCGTTATAAAGCTTAACGATATCTGCCTTGCTTGTGGGGGCTGTAACAGCCTTTTTGGTTGTTGTGGGTTTTGCGGTTGTTGTCACCTTTTTTGTGGTTGTTTCAGCCTTTGTTGTGGTGGGCTTTGCGGTTGTAGGCTCAGCGGTTGTGGGCTGAGTTGTTGATTCGGTTGTTGATTCCGTGGTCGGCTCGGCTGTTGTTTCAGCCTCGGTTGTTGCCTGCTCCGTTACGGGTGCGGTTGTCATTTCTTCAACGGTTGTTGAGGTTGTTGTTTCGGTCTCTTTGTTGCCGTTGCAGGCTGCAAGAGATGCCGCCATAAGCAATGCAATCACAGCCGCAATTATTCTTTTAAACATATTCGATATACCTCCGGATAAATATTATATTTTTAATATAACACAAGAAATTTATTTTTTCCACATTATTTATGAAATATTTATCACTTGATTATACCTGCTCATTCTGCTATATTATTGCTGAGGTGAAAATAATGAAAAAATTTATCAAGAAATTGCTGATTGCATTTGCGATTATCATAGTATTTCTCGGAATTTCCGTTGGTGTGGGCTTCGGCGCAAAAAGAATAAGCTCAAATCTGACCCTTTCGGGGCTTTTCAACACGGAATTTTATCTCACGGCGCACAGAGGCTTTTCTTCAATCGCCCCCGAGAATACCGCACCTGCCCTTATTGAAGCAGGCAAAGCAGGCTATTACGCCGCTGAATTCGATATTCACCCCACGGCAGACGGCGTTTGGGTGCTTATCCACGACGACGAGGTTGACAGAACAATGAACGGCGAGGGCGAGGTTGAAAGCCTGACCTATGCACAGCTTCTTGAAATGAACATTGACGGCGGCAAGGGCATTGAGAATTATCCCGACCTTAAGATTTCCACCCTTGAAGAAGCACTTGATATATGCATTGAATATTCAATGCGCCCGATGATTGAGATTAAGGGCGGCGACCCCGAGGATATGCAGAGCGTGCTTGACATCATAAACGCAAAGGGCGTTAAGGACACCGCTATTATCATCGACTTCAATTCGGACAGAGTCAGCGCAATGAGAACGCTTGACGATGACATCGAGCTTTGGTTCCTGACAAACAAAATCACCGATGAAACGATGGAATTTGTAAAAGCGAACAGCGCAGGCATCGGCTTCAACTTCGGAATTCCGCAGAATTATTTCTACATCAATCAGGCAAAGGCAGAGGGTATTACCCTTGCATCCTGGACTGTTGACATTCCGTTTGTTGTTGATGTTCTGAACTCCGCAGGTGTTGATTACATCACCACAAACAAAATTACTCCGTAAAAAATTTGCCGTGTCGGTTGACACGGCTTTTTTCATTCATTCAGTATATACTTGAGCAGGGCTTCGCATCCCTCGCAGACATCTCTGCGGGTTTTATCGAAATTACCCGTATACCACGGGTCGGCAACATCTCCGCCTCTGTCGGTGAATTCCATCAGCTTGCGGATTTTGCTCTCGGGGTCATTGCCCAGAATACGGTGCATATTGCGGATATTCATTGAATCCATCCCCACAAAAAGGTCATATTTATCATAGTCGCTTTTCTTAAGCTGAACGGCACGCTTGCCCTCGCAGGATATGCCCATTGAAAGAAGCTCTTCCCTTGCAGGCGGATAAACGGGGTTGCCGATTTCTCCCCATATTTCCTCTGTGCTGGTGGCGCTCGATGCAATCACAAAATCCTCCGCAATTCCTCTGCGCCTGACAATATCCTTCATTATAAATTCCGCCATCGGGCTTCGGCAGATATTGCCGTGGCAGACAAACATAATTCTTTTCATTTTAAGCTCCTTTAAATTTATGCCAAACATTTTATATTATATTTTATCTTCTTGTCAAGCGGTCAGCGTTGTGCTAATATGTAAATATAAATTACCTGAAAGAAGGTTTTGTTATGAAAATGCAGGAAATTTTCTCATCGGCAAAATGGCTCGGTCCCGAAAGCTACGGCAACGATGAATTCTTTTTCATCAGAGGCAGATTTTCTCTTGACGGGGTTAAGAATGCAACTCTCCGCGTTATCGGTCTGGGCTTTTTCCATTGTTATATAAACGGTGTCAGGGTCGGCAACGATTTTTTCCTTCCCTTAAGCACCGACTACGAGGTGAGGGATAACTACCCCACGGGCGAAATCCTCAGCGGTCACCGCATCTATGTGCCCGAATATGACATAACTCCCCTGCTGAAAGACGGCGAAAATGTTATTACCCTGCATTTCGGCGGCGGCTGGTATTCCTGCCAAATGGAAAAAAGCATGTACGGCAAATCAAAGGCAATATGGCGCATATTCGGCGAGGATAAAAACGGCGGTTTTGACTTTGTTTCGTCCGAAAATGACAAAATCGCACCAAGCTATGTGAAAGATTATAACTTTATATACACCGAAACTCAGGACCTCACCTGCGGCACGCTCAATGCTCACACGGCTGATTTTGATGACGGCAACTGGGCAAACGCAAACCTTGCAAAGCCTCTTGACACCGAATATCTTTTCACCGACTGTCCGCCCGACAGAGTTATCCGCACAATTGAGCCGAAGGTAATCAAATCAGGTGACGGCTACACCGTTTACGATTGCGGTCAGAATATCAGCGGTTATCCCGTGCTGAATCTGAAAGGCGCAGAGGGCGAGAAAATCAGCTTTGTCTGCTCCGAAGAAATCACGGCGGATAACGAAATTCACCCCGAATTCGTTCACGGTCAGAGGGAATTTTACATCTGCAACGGTGCAGAAATGCAGGTGCATCCCCTTTTTACCTGGTACACCTTCCGCTACTTTGCGGTTTACGGCAATGCAACTCCCGAATGCGTTGAGGTTATCCATATGGATGTTAAAATTACCTCCGCTTTAAAATCGGACAACCCCCTGCTCAACTGGATTCACGATACATATGTCAACACACAGCTCACAAATATGCACACGGGTCTTGCCTCGGACTGCCCTCACCTTGAGCGCAGAGGTTACACGGGCGACGGTCAGCTTGCCTGCCACGCAGCAATGAATATTCTCGATGCGAAAAACTTTTACCGAAAGTGGATAAGCGATATCCGCGACTGTCAGGACACAATCACAGGTCACGTGCAGTACACCGCACCCTATATCCGCTCGGGCGGCGGACCCGGCGGCTGGGGCTGTGCTATTGTTGAGGTGCCTTATCAGTATTATCTGCATTACGGCGATGCATCGGTGCTTGAAGAATGTTATCCCAATATGATGAGATATTTTGATTATCTTGAATATCGCTCGGAAAACGACCTTGTTGTTACGGATAAAGAAGGTCAATGGTGCCTCGGCGACTGGTGTACTCCGATTTCAATTGTTCTGCCTGCGCCCTATATCAACAACTATTTCTATGTGAAATCGCTTTACAGATGCATTGAAATTGCAAAAATTCTCGGCAAAACCGAGGATATACCCGAGTTTGAAAGCCGCATTGAGAAACGCAAAAAAGCGATAATGACCGCATATTTCAACAAATGGGACGGCAACTTCCTCGGCGGTCAGCAGGGCGCAAATGCATTTGCACTCGATATCGGCTTGGGTGACGAGAGAACATACGAAAGCACGGTTAAGGATTACCGCAGACGAGGCGGCTACGACACGGGAATTTTCGGCACGGATATTCTGACCCGAGTGCTGTTTGAACACGGCGACGGTCAGCTTGCGGCGGACCTCATTCTCTCCGAAACCGTTCATTCCTTTGCGGAAATGCGCCGTCTGGGTGCAACAACATTCTGGGAATACTGGCCGCAATCTCTTACCGACCGTTCACACGACCATCCGATGTTCGGCGCAGTTACGGCTTATCTCTACGATTATCTGCTGGGCATCCGTGCAAAGAACGGCTGTGCAGGCTATTCGGAAATTATCATTGCACCCGTGCTTGTTGACAATATCAATGAGATTGAGGGTCACAGAACACTCAACTCGGGCAAGGTTTCGGTTGCTTACAAAAAGAAAGGCGATTCCGTTGCCTTTGACATCGGAATCCCCGAAAATCAGCCTGCAGAATTCATTTTCGGCGGCAAAACCTATCCCCTCACCGCAGGCAAAAATCATTTTGAGTTTTAACAAAAAACCCCGTACCGATTGGTACGGGGTTCTTGACTGTCGATAAAGTCGCTGAAACATAAACGAAAAGAAAGTGTAAAAAATCCGATAGCCTCCTTTGGAAAGAAGGTGGATTTTGGCGAAGCCAAAAGACGGAGGATTGACGAAAATTATTTTCGTTTATTTGATGTTTTTTCTCCCATCGGAGTACCTTTGTACACCTTCGGTCGAAGAAAACATCATTCAGCTTCCTTTCTCAACAGCCACCATCTTGCCGAAAAACAAGTTTTTCGACAAGATGCCCCGTACCGATTGGTACGGGGTATCGTTTTACTTCTTGAGTCTTATCACATTCCAGCTGAAGGGCTTCAGCTCGGCGGTGAGAATTGAGCCGTCAAGGGCAGGCACGGGGTTATTATGGGGCTTCACATTAACCGCATCAAAGGTGTTTTCCTCTTTCTTATCGTGACCGTCCATTGAAATGAACTCAACGGGCTTATAGCCTGCAAAATCCATAAGGTTAACATCAAGCACAACGCTCTCGTCAAGGCTCTTGTTGACGCAGAAAATCGCCATTTCCTCGTTTTCCTCGTCATAGGTCGCAATTGATTCAAGATAGGGTACATCGGTGAAATCACGGCTGTCATACTTGGGGCAGTCGATAAGGGGCAGAAGTGCGCTTCCCCTGCCGTAATTCGAAAGATGCATAAAGGGGAAATAAATCGTCTGCTCAAACACACCGCCGCCCGTCTGAGTGAAGATGGGGGCAATAACATTGACAAGCTGTGCAAGGCAGGCAATCTTGATTCTGTCGCAATGGCGAAGCAGAGTTATGAGCAATGCGCCCACAAGCAACGCATCCTCAAAATTATAAATATCCTCAAGCTGAGGCGGCGCAACGCTCCATTTTTCATAGGGTGCGTTGTTGGAATGATACCACACATTCCATTCGTCAAAGGAAAGATTGATTTTTTTCTTTGAACGCTTCTTTGCCTTAACATAGTCGCAGATGCAGATTACGGAATAAATGAAATCGTCAAATTCAAGGGTACGGGCAAGGAAGTTTGCCGCATCGTCCTCGTGGTTGCCGTAATACTGATGAAGCGAAACATAGTCAATGCTGTCATAAGCAATTTCAAGGGTTTCCGCTTCCCAACTGCCGAAGGTGTGCATATTTCTGCTTGATGAACCGCAAAGCACGGTTTCAATCGTGGGGTCTGTCCACTTCATAAGCTTTGATGCTTCAAGAGCAGTCCTGCCGTATTCAAAGGCGGTTTTTGCACCCATCTGCCAGCCGCCGTCCATTTCGTTGCCGAGACACCAGAGCTTTATGTTATGAGGCTCCTCATAGCCGTGGCTTCTGCGTAAATCCGACCAATATGAGCCCGATTTATGGTTGCAGTATTCAACAAGGTTGCGTGCGTTATCGGGGCCTCTCGTGCCGAGATTCACCGCCATCATACACTCTGCATTTGCCTTTTTGCACCATTCGACAAACTCGTTTGTGCCGAAATAATTCGGCTCGGTTGTTCCCCACGCAAGCTCAAGACGCTTGGGTCTTTTTTCAACGGGACCAACACCGTCCTCCCAATTATAACCCGAAACAAAGTTGCCGCCGGGATAGCGCACGATGGGAACATTCAGCTTTCTGACAAGGTCGATAACATCACGGCGCAGACCGTTTTCATCCGCCGTGGGGTGACCCGGCTCATAAATTCCGCCGTAAACGGCTCTGCCCAGATGCTCAATGAATGAGCCGTAGATTCGCTTATCAATATCGCCTATTCTGAATTCTTTTGCAAGTGTTATTTTAGCTTTCATAGTAACTCCTTAAAACGGATTGATTAATCTGTCAAATGTAATGGGATTATAGCCGAGACCGAAATATTTGAATATCCAGATAACGGGGTTGAGCCTGAAAAACGCAAGGTCAACAACCGTCACAAATGCACGCAGGAACCAAGGCAGGTCATAAACCTTTTCAACCTCAACGGGTGCAAACTCCTCGCCCTCAACATTGAGAACAAAGGGCTGTGAATAGCAGATGCCGTTATCGCCCGTGATGTAAAATCTGACATAGAGATAAGGCTCATCAAGCAGGTCGGCTGCGTGAAGGTCAAGGGTTGCCGTGCCGCTTGTGATATTGCTCTCACGGCGGATGACATTGCAATTCGAAACCCATGTGATTTCGTCAAAGTTCGTGCCTTCAATTGTGATTGTGTCATTATCCTGATTAACGGTAACCCTTGTCACCATCGGTGTGTTATCAAGCAGATAGCTCTTTGTGTCATAAACCTTCTGCTCGTCAAAGTCGGGCATTTCGGGCATTCCGTTAAGCTCAACGCCGTTTGAATAGTGGGATATTGAGAAAAATTCGCCGTTTTCAAGGCAGGAACGGAAAGCCTCATTTGTAAGCTCGGGCATAAGCGACATTGTGTATGCATCGTTGACCGCATTCATATTGTGGGAATCGGAAAAACTGAAACTCCAGGGCAGAACACCGTTGGGAATTGTCTTTTGCAGAACCTGATCATAAAGGATTCTGTCGCATCGGGTGTGAGCGTCAGTTGCGCTGTTGATACCCATACCGAGGCTTGAGCCTTTGTTATCAATGAAAAGACGGGCAAATTTGGTTGCATAATAATCGTCAACGGGCTGACCGACATATTTTTCGCTGTCCTTGTCAATGTAGACATACTCGCCCACGTGAGAAAGCATCGAAATTCCGCCTGCTTCCTTAACTCCTTTTGAGGGTGTTTCATAATCGCCGAAAACGCCTGCAAGACCCTGACCGTATTCGGCATAGTAGCCTGTCAGATGGCAGTCTGCAAAGGGAGTTGCCATATTGAGCTCATTGCCAAGAGGCACGTCAAGCATACCGTTTGTGTGAGTTCTTCTTTCTGAAGGAGCTGTGCCGTTGAGATATGAATAATATTCTTCATCGGTCAGAGGAATAATATCAGCCATCTTTGTGCGTTCTTTCTTTATGTATCTCATCAAAGGAACAACATCAGGCGCAACATTCCAGCCTCTGTTTAGCGTGCCGTGGTCGGTCAGCGCAACTATATCAAAGTTCAGGTCATAATGCTCCTGCACAAACTCCTTGATTGTCAGATAACCGTCGCTTGCAGTTGTGTGGCAATGAAGCTGGGTTTTGTATGCGCTCCATTCATCCCAATCAACCCTCTCATAGGGGTCGTCGATAATGTAATTCTTTTCTATTTCCGCCGATGCCGATACACCGACAACGGGAAAGATCATAAGCACAGCAAGCAGGAGTGCGGTGACTTTTTTGAACATAAGTGTTTCCTCCTTATATGTTATGAATTTATCGTATCACTTTAACGCGCAAAAGTCAAAGGATGAAAACGATTTTGGATGTTTCAACGAAAACGCATATATATTATTGTATAAAATGACAATATTGAGTATTTTTTCTGTTTGTATTATAATTAAGTGAATATCTTCCAAAAGGAGAAATATAATGAAATTTGCGATTATTCAGGCTCTCAAAAAAGCATTTGCCGTTATTCTTTCGGGTATCCTGTCCCTGACGGGCGGAATTTTTGCCGACAAAGAGCCGATTATTGACAGACCCGATGCAAACACCGTTACGGCTTATGATACGGAAAAGGCGGATTACTCGCTGACAATTGATGTTGAGGATGAAATCCACGATATCAGCGACCTGCTTTTCGGAATTTTCTTTGAGGACATCAACTTTGCGGCTGACGGCGGTCTTTATGCCGAAATGATTGTCAACCGTTCTTTTGAATACACGGAGCTTGCGGCAAACGATGCGCTCTACGGCTGGAATACGGTAAACGGCGCAACGGCTGAAGTAAAGACAAGCAGAAGCAGACTTAACGAAAACAACCCCAATTACCTTGTGCTTACAAACGGCAACGATGCTCCTGCAGGCATTGAAAACATCGGTTTTCTTGACGGAATATCAATTGAAAACGGCAAGAACTATAATTTCTCCGTTTATGCAAGGGCTGTTGACGGCTACTCGGGCAGGCTTTATGTTCAGCTTTGTTCAAACGGCAATGTTGCAGGCGAGGGCATTATTGAAGAAATAAGCTCCGACTGGCAGAAATACACCCTCACTCTCAACTGCACAGCAACGGATTTTGAAAACGCAACCCTGCGTGTGCTTACGGATAAAGGCTCGGTTATGCTTGATATGATATCCCTTTTCCCCGAGGATACATTCAAGGGCAGAGAAAACGGAATGAGAAAAGACCTTGGCGAAATGCTTGAGGCACTTGAGCCGAAATTCCTGCGTTTCCCCGGCGGATGCATTATTGAGGGCTATAACTACGAATCCGCATTCAACTGGAAGGATTCAATCGCAACGGGCAGCAACGGCTTGCCCCTTGAATTTGACGGTGGCTACGGCGATATCGCCGCAAGAAAGCAGGGTACAAACCTCTGGACAAACATTGCCGCAACCGATGACCCCTACCCCTGCTTTATGACCTACGGTCTGGGATTCTATGAATATTTTCAGCTTGCAGAGGATATCGGAGCAATCGGCGTTCCCGTTATCAACTGCGGAATTTACTGCCAGATGAGAGGTAAGGGCGGAGTTGATATGAACACCGCCGAGTTCAAGCAGTATGTTCAGGATATGCACGACCTCATCGAATTCTGCAGAGGCGATGAAAACACAACCTGGGGCAAGGTCAGAGTATCTCTCGGTCACGCTGAGCCGTTTGAGCTTAAATATATCTGCATCGGCAACGAGCAGGAGGGCGAGGTTTATTTTGAAAGATATCAGGTATTCCTCGACTCATTCAACGAAGCAAAGGCAAAGAATCCCGAGCTTTATGACGGAATTGAGCTGATTTATTCATCGGGTACATCCGACGGCACTCACGGCGACAATTACCTCAAATCATATGAATACGCAAAAGAACAGTTGGGCGATTCCAACAATGCCGCTGATTTTGCCGCCGCAACCGACCATCACTACTATAACGAGCCTGAATGGTTTTTCAAAAACACCGATTATTATGACGAAAAGAATTACACACGCACCGTTGACGGAATGACGGACACCCTCTACGGCGGCGGTCTGCAGGTTTTCCTCGGCGAATATGCGGCAAAGTCAAACACCCTCAAAGCGGCTCTTGCAGAGGCGGCATATATGACGGGTCTTGAGCGAAACGGCGATATCGTGCGAATGGCGGCATATGCTCCCCTTTTCGGCAACCTGACGGCAACTCACTGGTCACCCGACCTTATCTGGTTCAACAATCATCAGGTGACAGGCTCAATCAGCTACTATATGCAAAAGCTTTTCTCCGTAAATCAGGGTACAAAACTGCTCAGTTCGAGCCTTGACGGCGCAAATATTGAACAGAAGCCTCTGACGGGCAGAGTAGGCGTCGGCACATGGTACACCTCCGCTGAATTTGACAATATAAAGGTCGTTTCAAACGAAAACGGACGCACCCTCGGCTCGGATAAATTCTCTCTCCCCCTCAATTTCTGGTGGAATTGGGACAACGTTTCCGAAAGCAAAGACTACAAGATCCAGGACGGCAAGCTTGTGCAGACAAACACCTGGATGCCCTACACCGAAACGGGCAAGGTTGCATATTTCGGAGATTCCGACTGGACAAACTACACCTACACCCTTGAAGCTACAAAGCTTGAAGGTGAGGAAGGTTTTATCATCCCCTTTGCGGTTGACGATACACAAAACTGCTATTTCTGGAATATCGGCGGCTGGGGCAACACGGTTTCCTGCCTGCAGATGATTGAAAACGGCGCAAAATCAAAAATGATGGGCACCGTCAGACCCTGCACAATCGAAACGGGCAGGACTTACGAAATAAAAATCGTTGTTGACGGCACTTATGTTGAGTGCTACCTTGACGGCGAGCTTTACGCCCGGCACGATTTTGCATCCGAAGCAGAGTCAGAGGCTTATCACGTTGTCAGCACCGATGAAAGCGGCGATATCATTATCAAGATTGTCAACGTTACCGATTCATCAAAAGTTGTTGCCGTTGACACAAACGCTGATGTGAAGTCATCCGCAACCGTGCATCAGGTTGCAGGCAACAGCCTTTCAAACGACAATATCCTCGGCGCGGTTGAAGATTGCATAATGAAAGATTTCACGGTTGACGGTTTTTCGGCTGATTTCAATTACACCGTGCCTGCGTATTCCGTAACCTGCATAAGGCTTGAAAGGAAATAATGGTTGATATACTGCGGTGTATCTGTTATTATAAAAACATAAAATCAGCAAAGGATTGTGTTATTATGGCAAAAATTATAGGCGCAAACATTCCCAACATCCCCTGGCAGGACAAACCCGAAGGATACAAATATCCCGTATGGCGTTACAGCAACAACCCCGTTATCACCCGTGATAATCTCTATATGGCAAACAGCATTTTCAACTCCGCAGTTGTGCCTTACGGCGACGGCTTTGCGGGTGTTTTCCGCGTTGACGTTATGAGCCGTGACCACACTCTCGTTGTGGGATACAGCAAGGATGCTATCAACTGGAACCTTGAAGAAAAGGTTATTTTCAGAGGCTATGACCCCAGACTCTGCGAAATCGACGGCAAATATTACCTCTCATGGGTTAACCTTACACCTCACGGCACAACAATCGGCATTGCATACACAACCGATTTCAAGGAGTGGACTCAGCTTGAAGATGCTTGCTATCCCGTTGCCCGTAACGGCGTGCTTTTCCCCAGAAAGGTCAATGACGAATTCCTGCTCCTTATCCGTCCCTGCGACAGAGGTCACACCCCCTACGGCGACATTTTCCTCAGCCACAGCAAGGATTTAACATACTGGGGCAAACACAGATTCGTTATGAAGCCCGTCAAGAACTGGGAAATGACAAAGGTCGGCGCAGGTCCTACCCCCATTGAAACAGACGAAGGCTGGCTTATGTTCTATCACGGCGTTCTCACAAGCTGCAACGGCTTCACCTACGCAATGGGTGCTGCAATCCTCGACAAGGACGAGCCCTGGAAGGTTCTCCACAGAGCTGATTGCTTCCTCCTCGCTCCCCACGAGCTTTACGAATGTGTGGGCGACGTTCCCAATGTTGTGTTCCCCTGCGCTGCTCTTGCAGATGCCGAAACAGGCAGAATTGCCATCTACTACGGCGCTGCAGACACAAGCGTTGCAATGGCGTTCACAACGGTTGACGAAACCATCGATTTCATCAAAAAGAACGACCTCATCAAATAAAATAAATCTGCGTTTTCAACAAATCAAAAGGGCGGTTTTTGTGCAAAATTCCGCCCTTTTTTTGTTTTTTGCAAAAATTTTTTGTAAATTAAAAGTGAGCATTTGCTATGAAAAAACGAGGAAAAGCGAGAAAAAACGAGCTTGTGAAATGTAAATTAAAAAATTCCAAAAAACCTATTGACAAGTTG
Source organism: Acutalibacteraceae bacterium (assembly GCA_045632815.1). Lineage (GTDB taxonomy): Bacteria > Bacillota > Clostridia > Oscillospirales > Acutalibacteraceae > CAG-177. The sequence goes on from JAZQXJ010000030.1 coordinate 28,830, forward strand.
TTGACCTTATGATAATATATGCAGGCACGAAAAAATTAATTTGGAGGAAATGTTATGTCTACTTATATGCCTAAAGCGGGCGACATCGTCCGTAAGTGGTATGTGATTGATGCTGCAGGCAAGCCCATGGGCAAGGTTGCTGTTGAAGCTGCAAAGCTTCTCAGAGGTAAGCACAAGGCTATGTTCACACCTAACGCTGACTGCGGTGATCACGTAATCATCATCAACGCTGAAAAAGCAGTTCTCACAGGCAAGAAGCTTGACCAGAAGATGTATTATCATCATTCAGGTTACATCGGTCATCTCAAAGAGGTTAAGTACAGCACTCTTATGAAGACAAGACCCGATTTCGCAATGACACTCGCTGTTAAGGGTATGATCCCCGACACAGTTATCGGCCGCAAGGCTCTCACCAGACTTCGCGTAGTTAAGGGCGCAGATCATGCTCATGCAGCTCAGAAGCCCGAAGCTTGGGAATTTTAAGAAAGGGAGGCTATAAATAATGTACGAATCAAATCCTTATTTCTACGGCACAGGCCGCAGAAAGAGCTCAGTAGCACGAGTTCGTGTATATGCAGGCACAGGCAAGATCATCATCAACGACAGAGAAATCGATGATTATTTCGGTCTTGAAACACTTAAGCTCATCGTTCGTCAGCCTCTCGCACTCACAGACACAGCCGAGAAGTTTGACATCATCTGCCGCGTAGGCGGTGGCGGTGTAACAGGCCAGGCAGGTGCTATCCGTCACGGTATCGCACGTGCACTTCTTCAGTATGACGAAAACCTTCGTCCCGCCCTCAAGAAGGCAGGTTTCCTCACCAGAGACCCCAGAATGAAGGAAAGAAAGAAGTACGGTCTCAAAGGCGCTCGTCGCGCACCCCAGTTCTCAAAGAGATAATTTTTCCCGAATGGGGATTATCGAAAACCCTTGGAATCACCCGATTCCAAGGGTTCTTTTTTGTTTCAATATAGAAATCACTTTTAAAAAACCAATAAAAAACCAATACTACATTAATTTTAGGGAACTTTCAGATTAAAATCAAATTCATTTGTTTCTTAAAATATAATTGTGTAACAAAACAAAAATCCTCCTTATCGGAGGATTTTTCGTTACTGTTCAGTTCCCCACAAAAGCGAACAATATTTTTCATTCGCTTTTTGCTGTGTATTTTTATCGCTGTGTACATACAACTTTAAAGTGATTTCAATTGATGAGTGCCCAAGAATTTCAGAAACAGTTTTAACATCAACACCGTTTCTTATCATGTACGTTGCCATTGTATGTCGAAATTTATGAGGATGACAATCCGGAATCCCATATTTCTCACCAAATCGTCTTAAGTACGCCGTAGGTGCCTGCGGATTCATTCTCGCTCCTCCATCAAGATGAGTGAAAATATGTGTCGGTTCAGGCAAACCCTGTCCCGTAAGAACTTCTTTCTGATATTCTTTCCACTCTCTGAGCTTCTTAACAACTTTTTCAGAAACATAAATATCACGTGGCTTTTTCGATTTTGTGGTAGTGTCATAAACGCCAACACCTTCAGTGTACTGAGCATTATTTACAACGGAAATCTTCCCGATACAAAAATCGATATCAACCCAACGTAGTCCCACTATTTCTCCCCTTCTCATACCCGACTCTGTAAGCAGATAAATCAACGCCTGCCACATCAATGGCTCCTTTTCCGCACATTCAAAAATTTTCTTCATCTCGTCAACAGTAAAGATTTTGACTTTAGTTTCAGCACTGTTGTCAACGGGTTTAGATACATTATAAAGAGGATTATCCATAATGATGTGTTTACTAACGCACCATTTCAAAAACGCCGACAACGTCGAATAATGTTTTCTGATAGTTGACACAGCAAGACCATCTTCTCTTAAATAAACATTAATATATTCCTCGCAATCATCTTCGGAAATCTTTTCGATTTTCTTGTCATCAAAACAATCAATAAATCTTTTTATATTTGTCTTATAACCTGTTATGGTGTTTTTCTTTTTCTTATTTTCGACGCCCAACACAAAACGTTCAAACGCCCTTGAAATTGTTGGCTTTTCTGCCTCAACAGCAATGCGTTCCGCTTCAATTTTCGCTTGTTCCAAAGCCTCTGCAATTTTTTCTTCTCTCAGCTTAACTTTACCTGCTTTGCAGTCGTTCTCAAATTCAAACATTGCTTTCTCAAGCTCTTTTTGCTGAGTTTTTCTGCTCCAGTTCCACCAAGCTTCAGGAAGTTTCCAAGTCATAACATATGGTTTTAATTGCTTACCAAATATATCGTATCCTCTTGAAACTCTGATTTCATATCCAGTAAGTTCTTTATTCTTGTTATATCGAGGTCTGCTACTTGCCATTCACAACACCTCCCCTTAACAAACCACTTCAAGTGTTTCGAAATATTCCATCATTTTAGGATAATTGACGAGATATTTGACACCTGAAGGAATGAACTTAATCTTATTAGCTTTGACAAGGTCTCGAATATGGTGCTGGCTGACACCACTCATCATAGAAGCTTCACGAATTGATAAGGCGAAGGGTTTCACCGTAGTTGATTGTCTTTGCGCCGTTGTTGTTTTTGACTTTTATCGTCGGTTTGATTTTGGCAGCGTTTTCTGCCACTATATGCTCGTTGATTGCATCCTCGCGAAGAATTTCATTTCCGCAATCGGGGCAGATATATGACTTTTCAAACACTGCAGTAAATGTCAGATCATATGCAGGCATTGTTTCAGGAACTGCAGGGGTCCAGCCGACAAATTTGTAGCCGTCTTTAGCAGGGTTTGAAGGTTTAACAATCGCTTCCCCGATTTCATATATCTGAGCGCTCTCTGCACCATCTACAATCCATTTAGCCACAAAAAGTTCGGGTTCTTCTTTTGAATCAACTTCAGCGTTTTCAATTTTAGTTCCGTCAGCAAAGATTCCGACAATAACAACCATTCCGAAATCTTCTGATTTAGGAATAAAATCGAAAGTTATTTCAGACGAAGTTGCGGTTTGCTGACCGATATAAAGAAGATTATCGCTTGAAAGGTTTATTTCTCCTTCAGTCTGTTTAAGTGATAACAAAACATATTCATTGCCCGATATTGCTTTGTCTGTTGAAGCAACAATCTTTTCGCTAACTGACATAGTTGACAATGATTGTACGGAGTTAAATTTCGATTGATATGTAGTGGTTTCCGTTGTAGAATAATTGAAATGAATATTAGCATCGTATAAACATTCGTTATAACTGTTCACCTCTATCGAATTCCATTGTTCTTCCGTTCCGGTAAAATATATATTTTCAATATATACACATCCACCAAACGCGTAGCTAGAAATTTCATTTACAGTGTCGGGAATTATTATGTTTTTAAGATTTTTACAGTTTAAGAACGCAGACGGTCCGATCTTTTTTACCCCTTTACCAATAGTCACATTTCTAAGTTGTCCGCAACCGCTGAAAGTACATTCATAAATCTCGTTTATTTTGTTGCCGGAAATGTTAATTTCCTTCAGATTTTCACAACCGGCAAATGCCGATTGACCAATAAAATATACATTATTGGGAATGTTTATTTTATCTAAATTAGGATGATGCAAATGGATTGAATTTTATAAGGTATTTGGTTGATAAACCGAAAAACTTCCCTTAATAGTTTTCTGCATTCACTCCAACTGCCTCACAAGATTCACTAAAAGTATGTAAGATTAGTAAGGACAATATATTTGATAGGAATTAATTACATTATTTATTTTAAAAAATTACACAAAAATTCGAGTTTGAAAATTACAAAAAATAAGCCCCCGAAACGGTCTTGTTGACCATCCCAGAAGGAGTTGCTGTTAATTACACTTATTTCGTTTCAATTTGGTCATTTACAAAAAAATGATAAAATTAACTTGATTTTTGATTAAT
>JAZQXJ010000031.1:0-2050 GCA_045632815.1 Acutalibacteraceae bacterium
CAACTTTCTCAAAAAATCAGTAAGCATTATTCTTGTGTTTATTCTTGTTGTTTCATCTGCTTTTATTTGTGCAAGTGCGGCTGAAACGGAGTTTGACGTTACGCAAGCCGCTATTGTAATCGGTGCGGATGCAACAATAACCGAAAAATATGCCGCAGAAAGGCTCAAATATTATCTTGACGAAATCACGGGCGGTAACATTGAAATTCTGACCGATGAAACGGACAGAGAAAACGTTATTTCCGTCGGCGCAACCAACAGGTCTGATGAGGATTTCTCGGAGTCAGCGGACGGAAGTTACGTTATAAAATCCGCAGATTGCGGAATCATCATTGACGGTGCAGGCAACAAGGGCGCAATAAACGGTGTTTATGCTTTTCTTGAAAAGTTCTGCGGTTGTCATTGGTACGAGTCGGAGGTTATAATTCTTCCCGAAAACAGCGAGCTTACCGTTCACGATGATATAAGCGTTGAATATACTCCGTTTTTTGAGTATACGGAAACGGACACAACCAGCGCAAGAGACCCCGAATTTTCCGTTGCAAACGGACTTACGGGCGGCATATATAAAAACCTGACAGCCGAGCAGGGCGGAGCTGTCAAATACATCGGCGGCTCAAGCCACACCCTTGTTAATCAGTTTTGTAAACCTTCAGACTATTTCGAGGAGCATCCCGAATATTTTGCTCTGAACGGCGGAATAAGAAAAGACAAACAGCTTTGCCTTACGAATGAGGACGTAAAGGATATTGTTACAGCCGAGGCAATCGAGCTTCTCGAGCAAAAATATGTTGAAAACGGCGGTTTACAGATTCTTTCAATTACTCAGGCGGATAACGGTGAATACTGCCAATGCAAAAACTGCAGAGATATTGATAATGCAAACGGTTCGCAGGCAGGCACAATGCTGACTTTTGTTAATGAAATTGCAAGCCGAATCAAGGCGGACGGCAGATTTGATAACATTGCGTTTGATACCTTTGCTTATCAGTACACAAGGCAGGCACCTGCAATTGTGAGACCCCGTGAGGACGTTATAGTCCGTCTTTGTTCAATCGAATGTTGCTTCGGTCATACTCTTGATGACCCCGATTGCAGTGCAAATACGGCATTTATGAAAGACCTTGAGGAATGGAGCAAAATCTGTAACAGGCTTTATATCTGGAACTACAATCTTAACTGCGATGAAAGTATAAATATCTATGCAAACTTCGGCGTGCTTCAGAGGGACGTTCAGATTTTCTATGAGCATAACGTAAAGGGTATTTATCAGCAGGGCGTGTATTATATTACAGAGAGTGACGGCGAGTTTGCTGAAATGAGAACGTATCTTCTCTCAAAGCTGATGCAGGATCCTTATCTTGATTATGATGAGGAAATGCTTGGCTATATGGTTGGTGTATACGGTCCCGGCGGAGTGTATCTGAAAGAATTCATTGACATAGTCACCGACCACGCCGTAACAAAATATTATCATCTGCTTCTTGAAGAGGATTCCCGTTTTTCGCTTCCGGGTATGATGCCGCAGGATGTTGAAAAATGCGATGAACTCTGGGAAAAGGCAAAGGCGGAAGCCGAAAATGAAGAACAGCTCAATCAGATTCTTCGCTCGGAAATCTGCTGGAGATACTGGAAATGCTCCAATATGCGCTCTGAATTTTCAAGGCTTCAGCATCCGTACCTGTGGATGAAAGCCAACAAAGATCTTTACAACGACTTTGTGAAATTCGGTGTTACCCGTATGGGTGAAAGACCCGGCCACGAGCTTTCGGGCAATGACTTAAGACACCTTACAAGAAGAATTTATACCTGGATAACCCTCTATGATGAGCCCATATGGGATGCAATCAATCCCTATGCGGTAGCGTTCTACAGTTTCCTTGAAAAAGCATATAATTTTACACATCCTCAACTTTGGTAAAAGCAAAACGGAGATGCCTCTTTTGAAGCATCTCCGTTGATTTTTTTATCCGAATATAAGTTTGATCAGCGCTCTGAAAGGTGAGAGGATTCTGTCAACAAGGCTTCCGCCGCCAAGGAGGAAGAGTGA
>JAZQXJ010000032.1:0-28160 GCA_045632815.1 Acutalibacteraceae bacterium
CAAAGTCAAAAGACGGAGGATTGATAAAAAGTATTTTCGTTTATTTGATGTTTTTTCTCCCATCGGAGTACCTTTGTACGCCTTCGGTCGAAGAAAACATCATTCAGCTTCCTTTCTCAACAGTCACCATTTTGCCGAAAAACAAGTTTTTCGACAAAATGAACGGGCAGTTCATTACGAACTGCCCGTTAACTGTTTTATTTATTCTTTTTCTTTGCTGCTTTTTCTGCCTTGAGTTTTTCGGCATATGCCTTTTCTTCAGCTGCAAGACGCTCGGCTTCTGCAACGGCTTCTGCCTGAGCTTTTTCGTGACGGATTTTTGCTTCGTCATACATTGCGGCAATTTCATCAAATCTTGCGTAGTTTTCACTCTGTGTAACAAGCTTGCGAGCTTTGATGATGGGCTTTGCGGCGCGGTTATAAACAGAGTTATCGTTGGTTGCTTTCTTGATAGCTTCTTCAACCTTTTTCTGCTCTGCTTTGATTTCTTTGATTTTGCCCATATAAAGTGCAACTGCATCCTTATCTTTGTCGTCTCTAGCTTTGTAGAGTTTCTGATAAGTGTCTTTCAGCTCAATTTCAAGAGCGTCTTCTTTATCGAAAAGTGTTTCAAAGATTGAAATATCAAAATCAACAATGTTGTTTGAGAAGTATTTTGCAGCAGCCTTTTTTGCATCAATGAATTCCTTTGCAACGGAAATTGCATATTTTCTGTATTCTTTCTCTTCGGGTGTGGATGAGGGAAGAACTTTTGCTTCTGCAAGTGAGGTTGCATCGTAGTTGTAAATTGCTTCGTAGCCTGCGCTTGCGTTGATTCGTGCTTCTGCAAGCTGAGCCTTGCCGTTTTCTGTGTTGAAGCGGTTCATTTCGTCGAGAACAATCTTTGCAATTTCAATGTTCTGGTTGAGTGCAACCGCATCTTTGTAAGCCTTTCTGGCGGCTTTCTTTGCCTCTTTGCCTGATGCACGGCGTTTCTCTGCCTTGAGTGCTTTGAGGTCGGCAGGCTGAACGTCTGCAAGCTCGTTTGCTTCTCTGACTGCCTCAACAGCTTCAACAAGGTCTTTATCCTTGAGAATACCATTGCCGTAGTCTTCAAACAGAGCGCGGATTTTAAGAACCTTGATCATGCCCTGCTGCTTGATTTCGGAAAGGTCATAGAAGAAGAAGGGGATAACGTTGAGCGCCGCGCCGAGAATTGAAACAGCAACAAGAACGCCGAAGATACTTATGAATGTTTCTTTATGATACAGAACGTTGTATACGTTTGTCGGGTCTAAAAGTTCACCTTCCTGAGCAATAATGGCAGGAAGAAGCTCCTGAAGTTTGTTTTCATTGAAGCCGACTTTTTCGTAAATTGCAGGGAGAACTGAGCTTGTTGCCATTGTGATAACAGAGCCGATGAGACCGACTGCGGCAAACATACCGTCAATTCTTTCGCCTGTGATGTACTGCTGATAGTCGCGGATATCGCCGTTGAGAGCAGGGGTAAGGATGTGAGCAAATGAGCCGACAAGTGCGTTGAGCCACAGACAAGCCATAACAAGCCAGATCATAATGCTGATGTCAGCATATTTAACAACGGGATAAATTGCGGCAATGAAAACGATGTTGAGCGCATTTGTGAGGATAAGCGTGTTTTTCTTGCCTATCTTTTTGATGGAAAGAGGAGCGAGAAGCATACCCCAGAGAGAAGCGTTGCCGTAAATAGTTACAATAAGCGAATACTGAGCGCCTGTACAAGCGTGCTGATATGAATAGAGCCAGTTGAGAATGTTGAGGCAGGAGCCTTCAAGGAAACCGAGCCAGCCTGCAAGTGAAATTACCCAGAAATACTTGTTCTTGGCAACTGCGCGGATGGCGTCAATGAATTTAATCTGAACAACGTGAGTTTTTGCCTGAACAATCTTTTCTTCTGTGTTAACGTAGACGATAACGCTGAGAATGAATCCGAGAATCAGCACGGGAGGCCAGATGTATCTGTAGATTCTGATATCATTAAGGTTGTTTGTGCCGATGATTCCCGTTGCAAGCAAGGGGATAATAGCGTTTGTCAGCGTTGGCGCAAAAGAGTCTGTAACGGACTTGATTGAAGAAACGTTTGCTCTTTCCTGAGTGTTGGGGGAGAGAACAACGATGTAGTTATCGTATGCGTCGTAGAGGAAATTGTAGAAGAACTGGAAACCGATGTTGAAAAGAAGAACAACGATACATTTTATGAGCTGACTGCCCATTTTTTCGTAGGGTGCCCAGAAATAGCCGATTGCAAGAACAACCGTGGGCAGACCCATAGTGAGTATGTAAGGTCTGTATTTACCTTTTCGGTTTCGGGCATTGTCGATAATATACGCTCTGAACATTGTCAGAGGGAAGCTGAGCACAACCGCAAGAATATATATGAAATACATATTCATGGGCTCAATGCCGATAGTGTTACCAACAAAAACATTTGTTGCCGAAAGCAAAACGGATGAGATACAGGTGATAATAAATTTAACACCTATTCCACCGCCTGCAAGGGATACGATTTCTTTGAAATTCATGTACTTTCCCAGGGGAGGCGTTTTCCAATAAGTCTTGACTTTTGAAACGCCGTCTCTGACAGTGCTGATTAAGTTCATGATTTTCCTCCTTTAAGCTTTATATAAAATGTATTATATCAAAATATAAGACTATTTGCAACAGGTGGAGCATTTTTTTGTTTATTTTCATTTTTGCTCAAAGTATTGACTGCGAAAAAGCTTTTTGATATTATAAACATAACGAAAATCAAACTTTCTGGCGGAGAGTGATAATATGGAAAATATTAAAAAAGCTATTGCCGCAGGGCAGACCGCTCTTGGCATTGAATTCGGTTCAACAAGAATAAAGGCTGTTCTTATCAGCAAGAATCACGAGCCTCTCGCATCGGGCAGCTACGATTGGGAAAATACATACGACAACGGCGTGTGGACTTATCCCATTGAGCAGGTGTGGGAAGGTCTTCGCGGCGCATTTGCAAAGCTGAAGAAGAATGTTGAAGAGAAATACGGCGAAAAGCTGACAACCGTCGGTGCCCTTGGCATCAGCGGTATGATGCACGGCTACCTTGCTTTCGATAAAGACGGCAATCAGCTTGCACAGTTCAGAACGTGGAGAAACACAATCACTGCAAAGTCGGCTGAAGAACTCACCGCACTTTTTGATTTCAATATTCCCCAGCGTTGGAGCATTGCTCACCTTTATCAGGCAATCCTCAACGGAGAGGAGCACGTAAAAGACGTTGATTTCATTGCAACTCTTGCAGCTTACGTTCATTGGAAGCTGACGGGTAACAAGGTTATCGGCGTTGGCGAGGCATCAGGTATGTTCCCCATCGACAGCAACACAAACGACTACGATGCAAAGATGATTGCTCAGTTTGACGAAAAGGTTGCTTCATACGGTTTCCCCTGGAAGATTGCGGACATTATGCCCAAAGTTCTTGTTGCAGGTGAAAATGCAGGCGTGCTTACCGAAGAGGGCGCACTCCTTCTTGACCCCACAGGCGAGTTCAAGGCAGGCGTTGTGCTTTGTCCTCCCGAAGGTGACGCAGGCACGGGTATGGTTGCCACAAACTCCGTAGGAGTAAGAACGGGCAATGTTTCCGCAGGCACATCAATCTTCCTTATGGTTGTTCTCGAAAAGGCGCTCTCAAAGCTCTATCCCGAAATCGATATGGTAACTACTCCCGCAGGTATGCCCGTTGCAATGGTGCATTGTAACAACTGCTCGGGCGAAATTGATGCATGGGCAGGAATGTTCACCTCAATGTGCAAGGCAATGGGTATGGATGTGAGCATTTATCAGGTGCTTGACAAGATGTTTGAAAAGGCACTCGAGGGCGATAAGGACTGCGGCGGTCTTGTTGCTTATAACTACCTTTCGGGCGAAGTTATCACAGGTCTTGACAGCGGCAAGCCTATGTTCTTCAGAGGACCTGACAGCAAGTTCACTCTTGAAAACTTTGCAAGAGTTCAGCTTTCATCAGCGGCGGCAACTCTCAGTATCGGTATGGAAATCCTTGAGGATGAGGATGTCAAGGTTGACCGTATTCTCGGCCACGGCGGTTATTTCAAAGCTCCCGTTGCAGGTCAGAAGATTATGGGCGCGGCGCTCAACGCTCCCGTTTCCGTTATGAAAACAGCAGGCGAGGGCGGTCCCTGGGGCGTTGCAATCCTTGCTGAATATATGGTAAGCAAGGCAGAGGGCGAGGGTCTTGCGGAATATCTTGAAAACAAGGTTTTCGCAGGTCAGGATTCAACAGAAATCGCTCCCGATGCAGATGATATTGCAGGCTTCAAGGCATTCCTCGAAAATTACAAGAAGGGTCTTGCAGCAGAAAAGGCGGCAGTTGAGATTCTTTAATCTTAATTGACAAAATATGTTGACTTTTGCATAAATATGCAGTATAATCCGAAATGCAATTCAAATAAGTGGTGGAGTCTGTCATAGAACATATATGTTCTATTTGTTTGAAATTGTGTTTTTGGTTTGCATTTGCGTGCATTAATCGGAAATACGGCAGAATCCGTTTTTGTTACGGGTTCTGCTTTTTTTCTTTGCGTCTTCTCCACCGGAAGGAGTAATATATGGCACCTATCACAATCACGGCACTTATCCTTTTCGGCATCACCTACATAATGATGCTTGCATTCCAGAAAATCAGACCTCATGTTACCGTTGTTTCCGCGCTGATTTTCATTGCTCTTGGCATCATTTCGGCGGTCAACCCCAATCTCTTCGGCGAAGGCTTTTTCGTGCTTGAAAACGGCACAACCTATGCCTACGGCGCTCTTGAAGCGCTTGGCGAAATCGACTGGAATGTTATTATGATGATTGCAGGCACAATGGGCACGGTTTATCTTTTCATCGAGTCTAAAATGCCAAACCTTATGTCCGATATCCTTATTTCGAAAATGCCCAGCGTAAAGTGGGCAGTTGTTGCTCTTTCTCTTTTTGCAGGCATCGTTTCCGCTTTTGTGGATAATGTTGCAACCGTGCTTATGATTGCGCCCGTTGCCCTTGCATTCTGCAAAAAGCTTAATATTTCACCCGTGCCGTCAATCATCTGCATTGCGGTTTCCTCAAACCTGCAGGGTGCGGCAACCCTTGTCGGCGATACAACATCAATCCTCCTTGCTAAGCAGGCAAACCTTGACTTCTCCGATTTCTTTGTGCATAACGGTCATGTAGGTATGTTCTGGGTTGTTCAGGCAGGTGCCATAGTCAGCGCACTTATAATTCTGCTTATGTTCCGAAAGGATAAGGATAAAATCAGCTTCAACAACAGAACGGTTGTTGAGGATAAATTCCCATCATTCCTGCTTGTGGGTACGGTTGTTGCCCTGATTGCGGTTTCGTTTATTCCTTATAAGGACAACGCAAACGGCGGCTTTTATAAGCCCGACATCACAAACGGTATTATCTGCATCGGCTTTTTTGTTGTGGGTATTATCCGTGAGCTTTTTATCAAGAAAAACAAGGATATCGTAAAGAATGCATTCAAGGAGATTGACTACTACACAATCGTGCTTCTTTCAGCTTTGTTCGTAGTTATCGGCGGAGTCAAGAGTGCAGGTGTTATTGATGTTATCGGCTCTGCAATTGCAAGCCTCGGTTCAGGCTCCGTATTTGTTGTTTACACAATCATCGTGTGGATGTCGGTTATTCTCTCTGCATTTATCGTTAACATTCCCTACACGGCAACTATGCTTTCAATTGTTCCCGTTATCGCATCAAACATCGGCATTGACCCGACTCTTCTCTATTATGGTCTGCTCTGCGGTGCAACATTGGGCGGCAATCTTACACCCATCGGTGCAAGCGCAAACATTGCAGGTATCGGTATTCTCCGCAAGGAGGGTCACGAGGTAAAGGCAACAACCTTTATGAAATACGGCGTACCTTTCACTCTTGCGGCGGTAATAACGGGATACCTTCTTCTCTGGGTTATCTGGAAATAAAAATCACGGCGGTGCAAAGGCACCGCCATTTTTTATTTCTTGATTAATTTTTTGATGAATTTAACCGCAAGGTGAATTGCCATACCAACTGCGATTGCAACAACGAGGTCGAAAACAACCGTCAGCACAAAGGTAAGAACAAGAACGAGAATATCTGTTTTCGGTGCGGTTTTGCAGATTTTAACGAACTGTCGCCATTCACACATATTGTATGCAACGATAAAGAGGATAGCGGCAATGATGGGCATGGGAATCCACGCCGCATAAGGCATAAGCACAACGAGGATAAGCAGAAGCACTGCTGCGTGAACAATGCCTGCAACGGGTGTTCTGCCGCCGTTTTTTACATTCGCCGCTGTTCGTGCGATTGCGCCAGTTGCGGGAATACCGCCGAAAAGTCCTGAGCATATGTTGCCGACACCCTGAGCAATCAGCTCTGTGTTTGAGTTGTGTTTATCGTCAATCATACCGTCGGAAACAACGCAGGAAAGCAGGGATTCAATGCCTGCAAGGATTGCAATTGTGAATGCGTTGGGCAAAAGCTGCTTAACGGAATCAAGGGTGAAAGCAGGGAAAGAAAATTTGGGCAAATCCCTTGAAATAGTGTAAAGGTCGCCAACGGTGTTTACGTTCATATCAAAAACCTTGACGATGATAACACCTGCAACAACGGCAATCAGCGAGCCGGGAATTTTTTTACTGATTTTTGGCCAGACAATCAGAATTACCAAGCCGATTGCGCCAACAATAAGTGCCTGCCAATTGAAGGTGCTTACGGATTTTACGATTGCTTCAAGCTTTTCAATTGTTTCAACCGTGGGCATCGTGGGGTCAAAGGTAAGACCGAGAAAATCCTTTACCTGACCGATAACGATGGTCAGCGCAATGCCCGAGGTGAAGCCTGTTGTGATTGTGTGGGGTATGTACTTGATGAGCGAGCCCATCTTAAGCACGCCCATAAGTATAAGCATAATACCTGCCATTATGGTGGCGATTATCAGACCGCCCGTGCCGTGCTGGGCAACAATGCCTGCAACGATTGTTGCAAATGCCGCCGTAGGGCCTGAAATATTGACATTACTGCCGCCGAGGAATGCAATTACAAAGCCTGCAACAATGGCGGTGTAAAGACCTTTTTCGGGCGATACGCCCGAGGCAATTGCAAGGGCGATTGAAAGAGGCAGAGCAATGATTGCAACAATAACGCCTGCCACAAGGTCGCTTATAAATTTGTTTTTGTTGTAGCTTTTCAATGAAACGAAAAGCTTGGGTTCAAACATTTTCATAATAAAAAAATCCCGTCGAATTTTATTTTCCGAAAAGATATTATACAACTTTTTGAACTCATTACAAGGGAAAATACGAACAAAAATAAATTTCGGAAATTTGCACGGCAAAGGGTGCTTTTTAATAAAATTAATGGTTATTTTTACTTGTGTTAATTCCTTTGATGTGGTAAAATTTTTGTAATATCATAACCGAAAGGATGATTTCTTATGAAATTAAGAGCGCCCAGCGTGCCGCTTATTACTATTGACCCATATTTTTCCGTCTGGTCGCCCGATACGGAGCTTAATATTGCAAATACAGAGCATTGGACGGGCAAAAGCAATTCGATAATCGGTACCGTCACCGTTGACGGCAACCGCTATCTTTTCCTCGGCTATCACAGAGATTATCATAAAATAAAGCAGGTTTCGCTTGATATCGATGCTCTTTCAACTGCGGCTGTTTTTGAAAATGAGCAGATAAGGCTCAAGGCTGTGTTTACTTCGCCTGTTATCGCCGACGATTACCGCCTGCTGACCCGTCCCGTAAGCTATCTTGAGGTTTCATATGAAATTCTCGACGGCAAAGGGCATACCGTCAGCATCAATATTGCGGCGAGCGAGGAGCTTTGCCTTGACGAGGGCGGTCAGAACGATGTTGTTACCGAAAAGGTTGAGCTTGGCAAGGTCAAGGGAATGAAAATGGGCAATTCCGAGCAGAAGCCCCTCAACAGAAGCGGTGATGATGTCCGCATTGACTGGGGCTATTTTTACCTGATGACCGATAATGCCGATGCAGAGGTTTATGAAAATAAAATCTGGAGCGATGTTCATATCAATGTTGCTTTAAGCCCTGCCGAGGGCGAAAAGCTGATGTGTTACTTTGCCTATGACGATATTGAAAGCATCGAATATTTCGGCGCGCATCTGCGTTCATACTGGAACAAGGACGGTCAGACAATTCTTGAGGCAATTGCAGAGGCGGCAGAGGAATATGACGGGGTTGTTGCTCGCTGTAAGGCTTTTTCCGAAAAGCTTTATGCCGATGCTTATGAGGCAGGCGGCGAGAAATATGCGGAGCTTCTGAGCCTTGCTTACCGTCAGGTAATTGCCGCTCATAAGCTTGTGCTTGACGAAAATGGCGAAATCCTTTTCATTTCAAAGGAGTGCTTCTCCAACGGATGCGCCGCAACGGTTGATGTGTCTTACCCCTCAATTCCGATGTTACTGCTCTATAATCCCGAACTTGTCAAGGGTATGATGCGTCCCGTTATCCGCTACGCAAAGAGCGATGAATGGAAATTCGATTTTGCGCCCCACGATGTGGGTCAGTATCCGCTTGTCAACGGTCAGGTTTACGGCAGAAATGAGCTGAAATATCAGATGCCCGTTGAAGAATGCGGAAATATGCTTGTTATGGATGCCAATGTTGCGATTGCGACGGGCTCAGCCGATTTCGCAAAGGAGCATATCGACCTGCTTGAAGCGTGGTGCAACTATCTTATCAGATACGGTGCGGACCCCGAGGACCAGCTTTGTACCGATGACTTTGCGGGTCACCTTGCCCATAACTGCAACCTCTCTCTCAAGGCTGTAATGGGACTTCAGGGTATGGCGATTATCACCGATATGCTCGGTGATAGCGAAAAATCCGTTTTCTATCGCAACGAGGCGGAGAAGATGGCGGCGAATTGGATGAATACCGCACTCAATGCAGACGGCACCTCAAATCTCGCCTTTGACCAACCCTATACATACTCAATGAAATATAATATGGTATGGGACAAGGTGTGGAAAACAGGTCTTTTCACTCAGGAATTTATGGATGCCGAAGTCAGGGACAATATGAAGCATTTCAACAAATACGGTATGCCCCTTGACAGCCGTGCAGATTACACAAAGTCCGATTGGCTTGTGTGGACGGCATCAATGGCATCGGATAAAAAGACCTTCGAGGATTATATCGCACCCCTCTGGAAAGCTTATGATGAAAGCGTTTCAAGAGTGCCTATGACGGACTGGTACGATACTGTCAGCGGCAGATGGGTAGGCTTCCGTCACCGCACGGTGCAGGGCGGACTGTTTATGAGACTTCTTATGAAATAAAAAACGGATTGCAGAGAAATTAATCTTTGCAATCCGTTTTCTTTTTTGTTTATTTTACGATGAACTGTGATTCTGCAATTTCAGCAACTTCCTCTGCTGTTGTTGCGGCGTTCATTCTTGCGGCAACCTTGCTTCTTCTTTCGCGAAGCTCGCTGTACATAAGGTCGCGCTTTTCTGCTGAAAGGGGATAGAAGAATTTGGGGATAATGCCAAGGGCGCTGGTGATGATGGGAATACCCGTGCCGAGGGCGAAAATCCACCACTTTGTTTTGTCTGACTGTGTTCCGACCTTAAGACCCTGAACATAGCCGACCTTTTTCATAACGATGCTGTTGATACTGCCCATTACAGCCTGCTGAAGCTTTGAAATGGTTGACTGTGCAACGCCTATCATCGCCTCTGCGCGGTAGCCGTTTTTCCATTCGCAGTAGTCCATTGATTCATTGCTGATTTCTGCGGGAATAACTCGCCTCAAGCCGTAAACGCACATTTCGAATATTTCTTCAATACCCATCATCGGCAGAATAATCGGCTTTTTCATAAAGTTCTTGTTTATCGAGCCTATGCCGAATACGGTAAGCCACAGCATATCCGTCCACGCATCTTCAAGAATCCACAGAGCCTTTGTGGAGAATCTCTTTCTGAGAGGCTCAACAAAGCTGTAGCTGATGAATTTGATGGGGAATGCAGGGATACCAACGATGGTTTTCCAGGTGATTGAGCCGATAACATCTATGTAGAAATTCGTTCTGCTGGAGCTTATATTGAAGCCTGCAAGGAACGATGAGAGAACCTGAATGAACATCGGCTTGTTTGTGATGATAGCCTTAAGACCCTGAACAACGCTGGGCTTTTTGATTGTCTGCGCAACTCTTTCTCTTGTGTTCAGGAAGAAGAAAAGGCAGAATGCCGCGCCGAGAACGGCAAATGAAACGCCGAAGCCTGCGAAAAGCTTGGGAAGCTTGATTTTGATTTTGTCATTGATTACAAGGTCATAGATAATACCGAAAATCTGTTTCGGAACGTCCTCAACAAAGTGAGACATCAGGTTCGCCGTCGCAATCAGCCTCGATCGGTCTAACGGCTCGGGCGTTATCGTAGACCCGAAGCCCGTACGGGCGATCTGCGTGAATGTGGTTGCGGTTTCGGTGATGATTGACATTGCAAAGTAGAAAATCCATTTGGGAAGATATTCGCCCGGTGTGTCGGGGAAAATAAAGGGGATAATCCAATACCACAATCCCAGAAGTGTCAGCGGAAGCTGACCGAGAAGAAGGTAGGGTCTGAACTTACCCCAACGGGTTCTGGTTTTTTCAACAATAACACCGATAAATGTGTCGTTGAAGGTATCCCATACGGTTGCAACAATGTTCTGAATCGCAAGATAACTGAAATCGATTTTGACAACATCGTAGATGTATCTGTCTTTGAAATCATTGATGTTAAGGCTTGCGGCAATATCTTCGAGAACATAAGCAACAGTTTCTTTCGAGCCGACGAAACGGCGGTTCTTAAGAAGTATGGACTTGTCGGTAGTTTCAACAATTTCTCTTTCTGTTGACACAACTCCACCTGCCTTTCAATTTACTTGTCTTTTTTATTTTACATTATAAATATATATTAGTCAAGTATAGTATACTTTAGTTAACAACAGACTTATGTGTTGCTGTTAATTAAAGTATCGTTTTTAAAAACATTTTCCGTCCTTGCAGTCAACGGCATCGCCTGTTTTGCAGCAAAGCTCGTTGGGGCATTGACCGTTTTCGGAAAATCCCGCAAGGTTTTTAACCGTTGTTTCCGCAATGTTTTCGAGGGCTTCTTCCGTAAGAAATGCCTGATGAGATGTAACAATTACATTGGGCATCGAAATAAGCCTTGCAAGAGTGTCATCCTCAAGAATGTGACCTGAATTATCTTCAAAGAAAAGGTCGGATTCTTCCTCATAAACATCAAGGCAGGCGGCGCCGACCTTTCGGGATTTGATTCCTGCAAGAAGAGCTTCGGCATCAACCAGCGCACCTCTTGAGGTGTTGAGAATAACAACGCCTTTTTTGCATTTTTCAAGGGCGGTTTCATCAATTATATGGTAGGTATCGCTCATAAGAGGGCAATGGAGTGAAATAATGTCACTCTTTGCGAAAAGCTCGTCAAGGTCGGTGTATCTGACGGTATCTCCGTTGTCAAGACCCTCTGCGGGAAATTTGTCATAGGCAAGCACCTTCATACCGAAGCCGCAGCAGATGTCAATAAAAACTCTGCCTATTCTGCCCGTGCCGATAACGCCAACGGTTTTGCCGTGGAGGTCAAAGCCCGTGAGACCCGAAAGGCTGAAATTAAAGTCACGGGAGCGGATATATGCCTTGTGAATGCGGCGGATTGATGTGAGCAGAAGAGCCATTGTATGCTCCGCAACGGCATAGGGTGAGTATGCAGGCACACGAAGTACGTGAATTCTGCCGAAGGCGTGTTTCATATCAACATTGTTGAAGCCTGCGCAGCGCAGAGCAAGCACATTAACGCCCATTTCCGTAAGCTTATCAATAACCTCGGCATTCACCGTGTCGTTGACGAAAGCGCAGACTCCGTCAAACCCGTGGGCAAGCTCAACGGTATCTTCGTTAAGCTTGGTTTCAAAAAACTTGAATTTTATTCCGTATTCGGCGCCGTATCGCTCAAATGCGGGCTTATCATAAGGCTTGGTATCAAAAAAAGCTATTTTCATTTGTTGCCTCCGAATTTAATTTATAAAATAATGATAGCATACTCAACGCTTGTTTTCAATAAATAATTTTACTGTAAAATTATTCTCTTTTTCTGCAAAAAAAATTCAGAATATACATTGTTTTTCATATATATTAATGCTATAATCATTTATTATTTGATGCCCTGAAAGGAATAGTTTATGCTTACTGAGAAACAGATTGAGCGTATGCTCAAAAAGCTGAGAAGATTTGAAGATACTCTTAACTCTATGCTTTTCAAAAAAGAAGCCTTTATTGATAAGGTGAATTTCTATGAAACGGCAGAAAGGCTTTATGAAATCCCCGATGATGCACTTTGTTCGCCTCTTGAAAGCGGAGAAACCTGGGGCAGCGAGGAGGCTTTCGGCTGGTTTAAGGCTGAATACATTGTTCCCGATGAGCTTGACGGTAAGGATATTTTTATTATGCCCCACACCGAGGGCTACGAGTCCCTGCTCTGGGTCAACGGCAAGCCATTCGGCACATTTGCAACCAAAATCGTATTCACGGGTCACGGCAACCATTATTGCGACCTGCTTGTGCAGAATGCGAAGGCAGGGGATAAGATTGAAATTGCCCTTGAAACCTATACGGGACACAACCATCACGGCTGTGCACCCCTTGAAAGCAACAGGGTTATCAAGGATTACACCTATCATTTCGGCGGTCTTGATATCTGCACAAAAGATGAATTTATTCAGGAATTCTATTTTGACCTGCGTGTTATAAATGACCTTACCGAAAGTCTGCCCGATTCTTCATTCAGAAAAGGCGAGCTTATCAATGCGCTTTACGAGGTGCATAAGAGGCTTTACTATGCATATGACGATGTGGACGAAGAAAGCTTCAGAGCCGCAATGGCGCAGGCGCAGCCCTTCCTCAAGGAGGTGCTTGCGGTCAAAAACGGTCCCGAAGCGCCCGAGGTCGGCGTAACGGGTCATTCGCATATGGATACTGCGTGGCTCTGGAAAACAACGGAAACAATCAAAAAGTGCGCAAGAACATATTCAAATCAGCTTTCGCTTATGGCGCGCTATCCCGAATTCGGCTTTGTTCAGAGTTCGGCTTGCCACGGCAATATGCTCCTTGAGCATTATCCCACTCTTTTCGGGGATATAAAAGAAAAGGTTGCCGAGGGCAGATACGAGCCAAACGGCGCAGTATGGGTTGAATGTGACTGCAACATAACCTCGGGCGAGGCAATGGTCAGGCAGTTTCTCTGGGGTCAGAGATTCACAAGAAAGCATTTCGGCTTTACCTCAAACAGCTTCTGGCTGCCCGATACCTTCGGCTACAGCGGCGCAATTCCTCAGATTATGAAAGGCTGCTGCGTTGATTATTTTCTCACAACAAAGATTGACTGGAATGACACAAACCATTTCCCCTATGATACTTTCTATTGGCAGGGTATTGACGGCACAAAGGTGTTCACCCATTTCAACAAAACCCTCGGTCTGCTTACTCCGCTGACCCTGCGTGATACCGTTTCGGGCGATGTGAAGCATTATAAATCCATCAACGAAAGAAGCGTAACAAAGAAACGTCTTACCGTGTTCGGTCACGGTGACGGCGGCGGCGGACCGCAGTTTGAAAGCATCGAAATGGGCAGAAGAATGCTTGACCTCAACGGCTGTCCCAAGGTGAAGTTCCAGAGTGTTACCGAGTATATGAAAGAGATGGAGGCGGACACCAGAAATCCCAGCACATATGTCGGCGAGCTTTATCTTGAACTTCACAGAGGTACTCTTACCAATCAGCACCGCATAAAGCGCAACAACAGAAAGTGCGAGCTTGCCTTGCGTGACCTTGAATACCTGACCGTCAGCAACGCCGTAAAGGCAGGGAAAACCGCAAGCGACGAAAAAATTCATCCTCTTTATGAAAAGCTTCTCATAAATCAGTTCCACGATATTCTGCCCGGCACCTGCATCAACTCGGCTCATAAGCTTTCTCTTGCGGAAACCGATGAAGTGCTTGAAACTGCAGGTAAACTGATTGCGGAATACACAAGCGGCGAGGGCGATTTTGTAACCGTAACCAACACTCTTTCTCACGACAGATGTGACCCCATTTTCCTTGAATGTGCGGAAGGTCTTGTTGCCGATATTCCCTGCAAACAGCAGGCTTACACAAACCTTGACGGCAAGAATATTCTGATTATCAGCGGCGTAACCGTGCCTGCATTCTCAAGCGTAAAAATAAAGCTTATCAACGGCTGTGCGGATGCACAGAGCGAAATTACAGTTACCGAAAACGGTGTTTCAACTCCCTTTGCCGATATCACATTTGACGAAAAAGGTTATATTTCATCGCTTATCGATAAAAAAGCAGGCAGAGAGGTGAGGGGCGAGGGTTATCCTCTCAACACTTTCATCATCGCCGAGGATTTGCCTCACGCGTGGGATAACTGGGATATCGATGCTGATATCGAGTGCAAGTTTGCCGATAACTCCGAGCTTGTCAGCCGCGAGGTTGTTTCACACGGTGCGGCGGCTCTGATTATCAGAAGCGTATATAAAATTTCCGCAAAATCAGCAATCACACAGGATGCGATTTATTTTGCCGACAGCCCCGAAATCCGATTTGATACCCTTATGGATTGGCAGGATAACCACCGTTTCCTCAAAACCGCATTTGATACCTCAATTCAGAATAATTTTGCCCGTTTTGAGATTCAGTTCGGCAATGTTATGCGCCCAACAACGAGAAACGATTCCGTTGAAAAGGCAAAGTTTGAGGTTGTTAACCATAAGTATACCGACCTTTCGGAAACACGCTACGGAGCTGCAATTCTCAATGACAGCAAGTACGGTATCAGCGTTGAGGGCGGTCAGATGCGTCTTTCGCTCCACAAGGGCGGCACAAGACCCGACATCGAGGGCGACAGAGGCTTGCACAGAACGGTTTATTCATTCTTGCCTCATAACGGCGGCTTCAGCGCAGAGAGCGTTATCAGACCTGCCTATGAGCTGAACATTCCCGTCATTCAGAGCAAGGGAGAATTCGAAGCAAAGGCACTTGTTCTTCCCGAGGCGGCAAATGTTATTGTTGAATCAATCAAGCCCTGCGAGGATTGCGAAAAGGCGTTTATCGCAAGGCTTTATGAGGCAGAGGGAACTTTCACAGCCTGTCCCGTCAAGTTCTTTGAGGGCGCAAAAAAGGTTGAAATCACCAATATGCTCGAAGAAGTTCAGCAGACCCTCGACAGCGATACGCTTGCATTCAGACCCTTTGAAATCAAGACTCTTAAAATTACATATTAAAATGAAAAACCTCCGAGCAATCGGAGGTTTTGTTCTTATACAGCGTTATTTATGATTTCTGCAACTTCAGCAACCTTTTCCGCTGACCAATCGGGGTCAATTCCCACATATGCCGTGCGTGCAAGCAGGTCAAGAGTTTTCGGACACATATCCATAGTGTAGTTATGCTGCAAATCCTTGTTTGCTTCCATTCTGAACGGGTCCATTGCGGGATGAAGTGCGCCGCGCTTTTCCATAATCTGAGTCCGGTTTGTGTAGATATGCTTGCCCGTATTAATGGGAATTGTGATTGAAAGTCCGTTTTTACCGCATTTTTCCGCAAATGCGTTGCAAGCCTCTGCCGTTTCAAATCATTTCCGTTTCGGTAATTGTGCCGTTTGCATAGCTGAATGTTTTAACCTCAAATGCACCGAAGCTGATTTCATATTCGTTGCCTTCAATGCTTAAATTTGTGTTTGCGGGCTTGTCCGATGAGTTATACAGCCTTACGGTTGTGTCATTCTCATTCTTGCGCAATCTTGAAAGGATAACAAGAGGATTGCTGATTTCAATTCGGCTGTCCTTGGATTCGCCTGCACCCGAGGGGAAGAACGAAAGGGCAACGCAGGGCTGGTTGAAGATTTCTGCCTGCATATCAATATTATTTGTATCTGCAGTGAGTCTGTATTCAAATTCACGCTCGCCTATGTCGATACGCTCGTGGCTGCGGTCGCTGTCCGCAAGAGGTTTGTCGCCGATGGGATGTGCGGAGTAAACGGGTGTACGCAACAAAGAAATATTAAAAATGTTTCCGTCAACGCTGCCGCCGTAGGTGCCTTTGTTAAGCACGGCAAGAGCTTTTCCGTTTTCAAAAACTCCGCACCATTTCTGATAGACGGCTTCCTCGCCGCCCGTGCGAAGCTTTTCCGTGCCGAATGCGGTCTGACCGTAAAATTCGGGGGAGCTGAGTGCCGTGTCAAAGGTAAGCTTATAGAATCTGCTGCTGTCATTTGACAGCATTTTTATTTTTATATCAATGTAATTGCCGTTTTTCGGCAGGGTGTAAGTAACAACAGCAAAGGATTTTGAATAGCCGAAAATCGCCTGAATCTTAAGGCGTACATCGCCGTTTTCGATAACTCTCACATTGGCAAGAGTTTCCTCGGGGTAGCCGTTAAATGAATTTGCCCCGGCATCGCTTAAAAGGGTGAATTCGCCTGCATAATCGTTGAAGCCCTCAACGGTCATTCCCCAGGGGTCCTCGTTATCCGCATATGCGGTTATTTTTGCGCTTGCGCCGCCCAGCATATCAACACCGTTCGCGCAGTATTTCTCGATAAGACCCGTTTTTTTGCTGATAAGCGCCTGCATTGTGCCGTTATCAAAGGTGAAATACTCATCCGTTTGCGAGCAGGGGTCAATTTTGCGGCGGGGATAGTTTTCAACGTGAAGCTCGCAGTCAAAGCGGTTGATGCTCATCGGCTCAAGCTCTGCCCTGAAGCAGACTCGCTTACGCCAGTCAAGGCTGAATGTGCAAGCCTCTTTTTCATTCTGCGAGGGCAGATAATTGCCTTTGCTGTCACGCACGGTTACGAGAGTAACCTCGTTTTCATTCCAGTTCTGATCCTGCAGCTGGAATTCAACCTCAATATCCTGCGTGATTTTATAGGGATGAGGGTTGAAAACCATAACGGGGATTTCGCCTTCTTTTGTCTTGGACTGACCCTGACACAGCTTGAAAAATGCTTTGGTTTTGTATTTCTCTGCAACCTCGCTGCCGTAGGCAAAAAGGCGCAGGCTGTCATCTTCTGCAGGCTTGATGCTTGAGCCGGGCAGAATATCGTGAAATTCGCAGAAAAGTAATGCCTTTTCAGCCTTTTCAAGCTCTGATTTGTCATATGAAACGCCGCTTAAGGCAAGCATTTTTTCGCACACGGCAAGGTCATTTTCAAGCCGTCTGTGAGCCTGCTTGATGCGTACCATTGATGTGTAGCAGCCCACCATTGTGTAGTTGAGCGACTCATCAAATTCCTTGAGTGCGGATTTGTCGATGCGGTCAAAGTATTTTTCGCACCACGAATGGCGCAGTCCGTTTTCGGGATTTGCTTTCATATATTCCGCAATGGCGGTAAGATCCTCTCTTGAGGGACCGCCGCCGTGGTTGCCCACACCCCAGAACATCATATTTATTCCGTCGCCGTATTCGCGCTCAAAGGCACGCTCGATTTTTGTCAGTATTTTGCCCTTGCCCGAATTATAGCCCATATTCATTTTATGGGTCAGAATTTTGCTGCCGTCAAAGCCTTTCCACAGAAAATCACGGTCGCATTCAATCCACGACGGACGCATGAAAACATAGGATTCATAGCCGCATTTTTTCAGAATCTGAACAAGCCCCCTTGAATGACCGAAGGGGTCAAAATTAATGGCGGTAAGGGGCTTTACGCCGAATTTTTCAAGAAAATATTTTGTGCCCGTTTCAATTTGTCTTATAAAAGATTCGCCGCAGGGCATAACGCAATCGGGCTGCAGATACCAGCCGCCCATAATGCGCCATTTTCCCTCTTTGACAAGTCTTTGGATTCGTTCGAAAAGCTCGGGCTCATTTTCCTCAACCCATTCATAAAGCACAGCCTCATTGTGGTTGAAGATGAAGCCGTCAAATTCTTCGCAGAAGTCTGCCGCTACTCTGAATGTTGAAATAGCCTCGGCAATTCCCTCGGGTCTTTGCCAGAGCCATACGGGGTCAAGATGGGCATTGCAAATCATATGTAATTCTTTCATTTTATCACCTATTCCGTCTGATATGCGCCTCTTGCGTAAAGTATCCACTTTGAGCGGTCAAGAGGGTTAACGCCCCGTCTGGGGTTGATATGTTCAAGCCCGTCACGGCATTCACGGTAGCCGTAGAACGATTGGCTGAGCACCGCCTTGCCCGATGAAAGCACGGCGAGCCGTGCAGGCAGGTCCATTGATGTTGCAACGGGTACTGTTGCTTCCAGAGCAACATTGCCGCCGATTGTCAGCGGAGTGTCGTATTCGCCGCCCGTTTTGACTATTTCCGACAGCAGCTTGCCCGACAGCTCGGCAGGTGCGGTAATTCTTATTTTAAGCAAAGGCTCGAGAATCGTTGAGCCGATTTCGCTGAGTCCGTTCATAAATGCCATCGGCGTGCATACGAAGAAATCCAGCGGATGAGTGTGAATATTGTGATGCTCGCCGCCGACGAGTGTGCATTTGAAATCCGTTACCTCCCAGCCGTAAAGCCCCTGCTCAAGGCAGGTGTTGAATGAGGTGCGGATATGGGACTGATATCTGTAAAAGCATTGGTTTGAGGGTAGCCTGCCGTGGTAGGATACTCCGTAGCCCCTCGGCATAGGCTCGAACAGAAATTCAACAACAGCCCAGCAGGGCTTTGGCATTGTGTATCTTGCCCGCGCATAGCCTGCGCCTGACGGAGTTTCTTTATATATAACAGTAGGCGGTGAGAATTGAGCTGTAAGGTTGTAACGCTCTTTAAGCAGATTGTCAAGCACCTCGAGCTGAATTTTGCCCGTTGTGCTGATTGTGATTTCCTTCTGACCGTTTTCCCATTTTGCGTCGATATACGGCTCCTCGTCGGAAAGCTCACTGAGAGCCGCCGCAAGGGCAGGTAATTTCAGCGCATCGCCGTCTGATGGGGTAACTTTTACGCGCAGAAACGGATTGACAAGTTTTACGTTGTCGCTGACGGCAAGAGAGCCTACGAAAAAGCCCGTTTTTGCCGATGGCAGACCGCATACGGCGGCAATATTGCCGCTTCTGACAATGCCCGTGTCTGAATATTTTGCGCCCGAAAAGCCTTTGATTTGCGATATCTTTTCTTTGATTGCAGGCTTTTCTTCAATTTCAACCGCATCTGAATCCGCAACCGATTTTATGGCAGGGGAGAGAAGCTCAATTTCGTCACGGTTTGCAATTTCACCGCCGAAAAGCCTTATGTGAGAAACCTTACCGAGGGTTTTGTCGTGTTCGATTTTGAAAATTATTCCGCATAAATCGTCAGTCGCTCTGCGCTGTGCCGAGGGCATAAATTCAACAAGCATATCCGCAAGCTGCTCAACTCCGATTGAGTGCTTTGCGCTTCCGCACATAACGGGAGCAAGTCTGCATTGTGAAATTTCGTCACGCACAAGCTGCGCCGCACGCTCTGCGGAAAGTGCTTTATCGTCAAGAAAAGCATCAGCCGCTTCGTCGCAGATATCTGCAAGCGATTCCGTTGCCCCGAGTGCAAAGTCATCGCCCGTAAGCCTGCGTACAGAGGGATTTTCTTCTCCCTCGTTTTCCGTTTCCGTAAGCAAAAGAAGCTGACGGTTTGAAGCCTGCCTCAGTTCGTTTATAACCGATTGGGTATATGCGCCTGCTCTGTCGATTTTGTTGATAAAAACCGCATAGGGCAGCTTTGCCGTGTCAAGGGATTTGAGAATAACCTCCGTGTGGGCGCGTACACCCTCAACGGCGGAAACGATAACCACCGCATAGTCAAGTGCGGAGATGGCTCGCTCAACCTCCCCGGCAAAGTCAACATGACCGGGAGTGTCAATTATATTTATTGTAATGCCTTTCCATTGCGTGCTTGCCGTTGCCGTGCGCACGGAAATACCCCTCTGCTTTTCAACAGCAAGGCTGTCCGTTGCGGCTGTACCCGAATCAACGCTGCCTGCACGGCGTATAGCACCCGTAAGGTAAAGCAGCTGCTCCGTGAGCGTTGTTTTACCCGAGTCAACGTGGGCAAGTATTCCGATGTTGTGGATTTTATTCGGCATTACGATACTCCCTATAATTAATATCCACATTATAGAACATAATTTTATATTTTTCAATATTATCACGATAAAGTGATGACAAATGCAAAAAAGTATTATATAATGTCACTATATCCTTGAAAGGAGAATTGAAATGAGTGATAAAGTAATAAAAATAGGCGTTGTCGGTCTGGGCAGAGGTACGGCTGTTGCAAGATGCGTAAAGGGTCTTAAAAATGCAAAGCTTGTTTCCGTGTGTGACCACAATCCCGCCATTCTCAAGTCGGGCTATGAGGAGCTTTCCGAGGTGCTGAACGATAAGGATATTATTCAGTTCAGCGATTATGACGAATTCCTCAAGTCGGATATTGATGCGGTTATCGTTGCAACGGAGGCTGTTTATCACGTGCCTATCGTTATAAAGGCATTTGATGCAGGCAAGCACGTGCTTTGCGAAATTCCTTCCGTTAATTCGGTTGAAGAAGCAAGGGAGCTTAAGGCGGCTGTTGCGGCTCATCCCGAGCTTACATATATGGCGGCTGAAAACTGCTGCTATTGGGCATTCATCGAAACCTGGAGAAAGATGAATATGGACGGACTTCTCGGTGAAATCGCTTATGCAGAGGCAGAATATCTCCACGCTCTTGACCCTGATGAATTTTCGCCCACATATTATCCCGAGGGTCATTGGAGAACATATCAGCCCGCAATCCGTTATCTGACCCACGAACTCGGTCCTCTGCTTTATGTTATGAATGACCGTGTTGTCAGCGTAACCTGTATGGAAGCCGATGTTCATTATGACCCCTATACCCCCGAGCGCAAGGAAACGGGCGTTGCTCTGTTCAAGACGGCAAAGGGTGCGGTTATCAGGCTTCTTGTCAGCTTCGGCGCATACACAAGCTATGACCATAATTACCGCATCTGCGGCACAAGAGGCACGCTTGAAACAGACCGCAGAAAGGTTGTTGACGAGGCTCATACGCTTGCCAGCCTTTACAGCGTACCCGGCACATTCGGCGCAAACTCAAAGATTGATATTCCCGTCACCACCTGCTATGAAGGCGAGGATTCAAGCGGTCACGGCGGTGCGGATGCAAAGATGGTCAAGGACTTTATCAACTGCCTTGTTGAAGGCAAAAAGCCCGTGCTTGATGTTGATTTTGCAATCAATATGACTCTTCCCGGTATTCTTGCCCACGAGTCTGCAGTTCAGGGCGGTATGCCTATGCAGCTGCCTGAAATATAAGATTTTTTGCAAATTCTGTGAAACTGCAACAAAAAAACAATTTTATTGTTGACAAAAAATGTCTAAGGTGGTAAAATTTTAGAAAAACGGAGGTTGATTTTATGGCTTTGGCTACATTTGAACTTTTTAAGGAATTTCTTGATTCAAAGGGTCTTCATTACGGTGCGGTGATTGATGATGACGGTGACGGTATTATTGATCTTCCCTATGACAGAAAGTCAATTAAATGCATCTTTTCAGGTGACAGATACCTTTCTCTTTATCTCTTTTTTGAAAGCGTTCCCGAGGAGAAGATTGCCGATGTAATTCTTCTTTGCAACGAGCTTAATTCAAAATATAAGTTTGTTAAATTCTATGTGGATAAGGATGGCGACATTATTGTCCGTGACGATGCGGTTATTTCTGTTGATACAGCAGCAGATGAAGCTTTTGAGCTTGTTCTCCGTATGCTCGACATCACAAAGGATTGCAAGCCCATTATTATGAAGTGCATCTACGCATAATTTTTTGAAGTTTCGCTCATCAATACGGAATAGATACTGTTCTGTATTGGTGAGCTTTTTATTTGAAAGGCTGTGAATGGTATGAATATGGTAAAAGTGTCGGTGTTTGTCCGCAAAACCGACGTTATATGGTCGTACAAGGGCGATTTTTGGAAAGATGTCTATGCTCGCATAACAGAGATTGAAAAAGAAGAAAATACTTTGCATATCGAAAAAGGAAATTTTCAGCATCAGTTCTATTTTTCTACCGAGCGTGAGGCTGAATATTTCAGAAATCTCGTTAAAAAAATTATCAGCGAAATGGTTTCTGATGGTGAGGACTGCAAGGATATTATTGTTTCTGCCGTTGTTCCCGATGCCAATGAAATCAATAAACTGAACGAAACTGTTGAAAAATCTGCTCAAAACGCAGCGTTCTGGGCGGCGGCAGAAAAAATCGGTAAAGGATTGGCAACCGTTTCTTCGGAAAATACAAAGGCGGTTGATGACTCTGTAAATATAGCTGAAGAAATTTCGGAAACAGAGGCTTCGAAACCTGATAATTCTTCAGAAGAAACCGAAAAAACAGCTTCCGTAACTCTTGCGGAAAGAGCCGAAAAAATCAAAGCTCTGAAGGAAATTCTGCTTGACAAGGTCAAGGGTCAGCGCCACGCAGTTGATGTTATGGTTCAGAGTATTTTCGAATGTGAAATGTTTGCTTCGAGAAATCCTGACAGAAAAGGTCCTTTGGCAACCTTCCTTTTTACGGGTCCTTCCGGTGTCGGTAAAACATATCTTGCAAGTCTTTGCGGAAAGCACCTTGGCAAAGAAACTATGATTGTGGATATGAGTGAATTTTCCAATAACATTGCAAATAGCAGGTTTAACGGAGAACACGGTCAGGCAGCAATCGTTACAGGCTTTGCGAGAAAGCATCCCGACGGTATCATTATCTTTGATGAAATAGAAAAAGCGCATATAAACACCATTCATCTGTTTCTGCAGATTCTTGACGGCGGCAGATTGATGGACCATAATCTCAAAAAAGAAATTTCTTTTAAAAATAATATAATTATTATGACAACCAACGCAGGCAAGGAACTTTATGATGATACAACGGTCTGCGATTTGTCTGCGACACCCAGAAGTGTTATAATTGACGCTCTCAAAAAGGATGTCAATCCTCAGACCGGTGAGGCTTTCTTCCCTGAATGTATCACCACCCGAATGGCAAACGGTCATATTATTCTTTTCAATCATCTTGAGCCTTATGCACTTATGGAAATCGTGCGCAACGAAATTGCGCTCCAGATCGGTTTCTTTGAGGAAGCATCGGGAATAAAGGTTGAATATAATCCTGAGCAGTTGTCGGCACTTGTTCTTTATAACGGCGGCGGTGTTTCCGACGCAAGAACTCTCAGAGGTCTTGCCAAAAATATTATTGTCCGTGAGCTGCAGGAAATTATAATGCAGATTTACGAGAAAAATCCCGACTCAATCGGAGAACTTAAAACCATTACTCTGACTGTTGATGTTGATGACGGAGATTCAAAGGAGCTGTTTGTAAACAGCGGTAAAATGTATGCCGCAGTTCTGGCGAATGACATCACAGAAAGATTGCTTAAAACCAACAGTCATAACACCGAATTTGATGTTTTTACTGATGCAGATCTTTTTAAGAGGAGAGTCAGAGGCGTAACCGATTTTGTTCTTATTGACCCTCTTTTCGGCGTTGAAGCAGAGGAAAGAGTTCCCAACGATGTTGAAGATATTGAATCAATGGGAATGCATATGTTTGACTATGTCCGCGAATTTGCACCTGAGATTCCCGTTTATATTCTGGACACATCATCTTCGGTCCGCTCGTTTGATACCCTTCTTGCAAGGGGAGCGAGAGGTGTAATCAAGGCTGTTCAGTTTGAAGGAAGGGCGCTCAATGAAAGCCTCAAAAATCTTGCTCTCGGTGCTTTGATTAATAACTCCGTTTATTCGCTGGGCAGAGCCTGCAAATATCTGACATATAACTGCGCTCAGTATATAATTGATCCGACTTGTGCTGTTGTTTCGTTTGAAAAACTCCTTAAAAGGAGCGCGCCTCAGGCCGGCGATAACAATATGATGGCAGGAAAGAACGGCAGTAATATTACATTTGATGATATCATCGGCTGCAAGAATGCCAAGGAAGCACTTTGCGATTATCGCGATGCTCTCAACAATCCCCGTGATGTTGCTGTTTCAGGTAAGCGTATGCCTAAGGGTATTCTGCTTTACGGTCCTCCGGGAACTGGCAAAACAATGCTTGCAAAGGCTATGGCAAATGAATGTAATGCAACTTTCTTCCCTGTTTCCGCAACTTCATTCTTTGGTCCGCTTGTCGGTCAGACGGAGCAAAATATCCGTGAGCTTTTCAGAAAGGCACGAAAATACGCGCCGTCAATCATTTTTGTTGATGAAGTTGATGCGATTGCACGCAAAAGGACGGGCGGCATAAGTTCGGTTCACAACGAAGATGCACTCAACACATTCCTTGCGGAGATGGACGGCTTTGTGACCGATGAAAAAAGACCTGTATTCCTTCTTGCGGCAACAAACTATGAAATCGAGGGTGAGGGCTCAATGGTTCTTGACAGAGCTTTTGTCCGCAGATTTGACAGTAAAATTCTTATTCCTCTCCCCGACACAGAGGACAGATATCAGCTTCTTGCTCTCAGCCTTAAGAAGCACGGAATACATTTCGGCGAAAATCACGAGGAAGTTCTCAGAAATATGGCTGAACGCACGGCAGGCATGAATAATGCAGACCTTGAAAAGCTTAATGCCGAGTATGTAAGAATTCTTGCCGACGGCGAGCCTGACAGCGCCGCTTATATGGATGCGCTGGATTCATACAGATACGGCGAAGCCAACAAAATGGATCCCGAGTATCTGCGCCAGACCGCTTGCCATGAGGCGGGACACGCTCTCATATGCAGACTTTGCGGCGGAAAACCGTCGTTCCTTACGGTTGTGTCAAGAGGCCATTACGGCGGCTATATGTTGACTGCATCCAATGACAGCAAGGGCAGCTACACCTACGATGAGCTTATGAACAGAGTGTGCGTTTCTCTTGCAGGCAGAGCTGCGGAAATAGAGTGTTACGGAGAAAGCCTTGGTATGAATACAGGCGCAAGCTCCGACATTAAGTACGCAAGATATCTTATTCGCGTCAGCCTTGATGACTACGCAATGGGCGAAAAGCTTTTTGCGCATTGGAAGTCAGCTGATGCAGAGGTGCTTATGCAGGCGCAGTATGACCGTACAAGAGATATGATAAAAGAGCATAAGGAAACTCTTATCAGACTTGCAGACCTGCTTGTTCAGGAAAAATGCCTCGACAGCAGACAGATGGAAGATTTCTTTACACAAGAGAATATCTGAATATGAATTCACCCCTTGCAGCCAATCGGTTGCAGGGGGTGTTCGTTTAGTTTATCCTTCTGTATGCTCCTGATATTTTTCTGCCTGAAGCTTGAACATATAGGCATATTTGCCGTCAAGAGCCATCAGCTCGTCGTGGGAGCCGCTTTCAACGATTTCGCCGTTTTCAAGCATATAAATAACATCTGCCATAACGGTGGTTGAAAGTCTGTGAGAAATGAAAATAACCGTTTTATCCTTGGCGGCTCTCGCCATTGCCTCGTTGAGTGCGTATTCGGAAACGGGGTCGAGGTTTGCGCTGGGCTCGTCAAGAATTGCAAAGGGACATTTTTTATAGAATGCTCTTGCAACAGCGATTTTCTGAGCTTCACCGCCCGAAAGGGAAAGTCCGCTGTCGTCAAATTCGCGCAGCAGCATTGTGTCTGCACCGTTTCTGAGCTTTTTGCCGAAACTGCTTTCCTTGAGCGCCGCAAGGACACGCTTTGCATCGGGCTTATCGTTCATTGCAACATTTTCGCCAACGGTTGCGCCGAAAAGCGAGAAATCCTGAAAGACCGCGGCATAGTTTGCGTGATAAGAGGGGATATCCCATTCTCTTATATCCGTACCGTTAAGAGTGATTTTGCCGTCGGTTACATCATAGAGCCTGAGCAGAAGATTTGTGAGGGTTGTTTTGCCTGCGCCGTTGTAGCCTACGAGCGCAATTTTCTGATAAGGCTTGATTTCAAGATTAATATTTTTCAGAGTGGGCTTATCATTGCCGGGATAGGTGAAATTAACATTATCGAGCTTTATTGTGACGGGCTTTTCATAGACGGTTTTCACATCTCCGCCTATGATTTTTTCCTTTGCCGCCATAAATCTTCTGTATTTTTCAACATAAAGAGCGTTTTCTCTCAGGTTGATTGCAAACCAGCTTGTCAGGTCAAAAACACAGCGGCTGACGGCATTTGCGCCGTTGAATGCGGCGGCAAAATCGCCAAGTGTAATTTCTTTTGTAACAATAGCCTTGTAACCCATAAGGAGTGCAATTCCGAGATAAACAAGCAAGGTCATAGGCAACGCTTCCTGACAAAAATAAAGCTGCCATTGCCTGCGCAGGAAAGGAGAAATGGTGAAAAGTCTGTCCTTGATATTCTGATTGTATCTGCTTTCAATCATTCTGCCTGCAGGGTTGAGTCTTAATTCCTTTGCGTAATCCTGCAGATAGAAAACACGGCTGAAATAAAGATTTTTTCTGTCAAGGGGTGTCATAGCCTCCGTGCGCTTGACATTGACCTTTGCAATGAGCCTGCCTATGGGAATCATAACGCCCACGCAGACAAAAATAAACACAAGGCATATCGGGTCAATCGTGGCGATAACCGCTGTTATTGACAGAATTGATGTGAGCAGTCTGATGATATCCTGCGCATCGGAAACAACGCTGTCAACTCTCTCGCTCATTGAGTTCATTGCAAGAACAAGGTCATTGTAATATGCAGGGTTATCATAGGCTTCATAGTCCATTTTTGCCGCTTTTTCATAGATGGCGGAGTAGAGCTTGAAATGAAGCCTTTCTTTCTGCTTGGGTCTGAAAATTTCGTAGAATACGGTGCTTCCGATTGTACCGATAATAACCAGCAGGGCGAAAATTCCGCAGGCAACCGCAATGCGGTAAAAGTCAACGCCCGAGGTAACAACATCAATTATATATTTGAGAAGAACAACATCGGAAAGAATCCAGGGGACATTGGTGAGCACATCAAAAAAGATGTAGAAAAAGAGCATTCCGGGAGCATTTTTTGCAACAAATCCGAGCATATAAAGATTGTTGCCGAGGGTGCTTGAATAGTTTTCTTTTTTCTTTGAAGAAGGTTTACTCATTATCTTCCGCCTCCTCTCTGTAGCCCGATGCCTGCAGGGTAAACATCTCGCAGTATTCGCCCTCGAGAGACATCAACTCATCGTGAGTGCCCGATTCGATAAGCCTGCCTTTTGCGAAAACAAGAATGTTATCGGAGCGTGTTGCGCTTGAAAGACGATGGGAAATATAGAATACGGTTTTGCCCTGAGTGCCTTCCATAAGTGCGTCGTACATCTTGCTTTCCGCAACGGGGTCAAGGGCTGATGAAGGCTCGTCGAGAATGGCAACCTCAAAATTCTTTGCAAACATCCTTGCAATGGTAACTTTCTGGGATTCGCCGCCTGAAAGGAGTGCGCCCGTATCGTCAAACTCCCTTGTAAGCAGAGTGTTTTCAGCCTCAGGCAAAGTCTTGATTTTATCATAAACGCCGCTTTGGGTAAGTGCTTTTTGCGCAACGGAAATGTTACTTTCGTCAACTTCCTGAATAAGCACATTTTCCGCAACCGTCATTGCGAAAATTCTGTAATCCTGAAAAACGCTTGCAAATTTATCCCTGTATTTTTGCAGGTCATATTCTTTTATGTTGATGCCGTTATAGAGGATTTCGCCCTCTGTGACATCGTAAAGGCGCATAATCAGTTTTGAAAGTGTGGTTTTACCCGCGCCGTTGTGACCCACAACAGCAAAGGTTTCACCCTTGTTTATTCTGAATGAAATGTCGGTGAGGGTGTTGCTTTCGTTGCCGTCATAGCGGAATGAAACATTCCTGAATTCAAGGCTTTCAAAATCCGCAGGCTCAATATCTCCGCCGGTGAGCTTCGGCTCATAATCAAGAAAATTACGCAGATTCTGCACCCAGAGGCAATGCTTCTGCTGCATTGCAAAATACCTTGCAAGCTGATTGAGCTTGTTTCTTGTGTTGGTGATTGCCGAAATGAGAACGGAGAAATTCGCAATGTCAAGATTTTCAAGCACGATAAGCCTGTAGCATCCGTAGCCGAAACCGCCGCCAACGGGGATGATTTCTCCGAGAAAATCTGCAAA
>JAZQXJ010000033.1:0-81089 GCA_045632815.1 Acutalibacteraceae bacterium
CAGGAAATTATAAACCATACCGAGAATAACCGCACCCGATGTGTTTATCATATGTATCGGTCCGATACCGAGTTTTGAAAGAAAACCGTTGATTATACCGGTATCCTGAAGAAGAGCCATCCACGAATATGTTCTGATAAGAAAGCTCATCCACATAGGCAGCATAACAAGCAAAACAAGAGTTCTCTGGACTTTTTCTGTGCTTTGCGAGATAATATATGCCAAAGGGAATGCAATAACAAGGCAGATGAGAGTGGCAACAATGCCAAACCATATCGACGTTAAAAAAGTGGGCGTATATTTGCTCAGCTCTGCCATGTTCTCAAGAGTGAAACTTCCGTTTGCATCAGTAAAAGAATAATATGCAACAAAAATCAGCGGAGCAACAATAAACAGTATCGACCATACTATGTACGGCGCTGATATAAGCTTTGCCCCGAGTGAAGAACGGTTATTCATTCCTCTTCCTCCTCTTCGGGGTTGGGGTCGGAAAGCTCGTCAAACTCTTCACTGAATGAGCTGTAGTCACCGTAAATGCCCGAATATTCTGATTTCTTCATAATATGAATTGCATCAGGCTCAATGAAAAGACCGATTCTGCTGCCTTCTGCCTGATAGTCGGTTGTCTGAATCATCCACTTGAAGCCGCCGATGTCAACGATTATTTCAAAGTGAACGCCCTTGAACGTTACGGACGTTACAATGCCGCAAAGCATACCCTTTTCGGGGGCAACAACGTCAACGTCTTCGGGTCTTACAACAACGTCAACCGCTTCATTCTTTGCAAAGCCTTTATCAAGGCATTCAAAGCGGTGACCCGAAAATTCAACGAGACCGTCGCTGAGCATAATGCCGTCAAGAATATTACTCTCGCCGATGAAATCGGCAACGAAAGCATTCTTGGGCTCGTTATATATATCAAGAGGAGTGCCTATCTGCTGAATCACGCCACCGTCCATAACAACAACGGTGTCGCTCATTGAAAGTGCTTCCTCCTGATCGTGTGTAACGTAAATGAAGGTAATGCCGAGTCTCTGCTGAATATTTTTAAGCTCAACCTGCATATCCTTGCGAAGCTTTAAATCAAGCGCACCGAGAGGCTCGTCCAGAAGCAATACTCTGGGTTTTACCGCGAGCGCTCTTGCAATTGCAACACGCTGTTGCTGACCGCCTGAAAGCGAATTTATGTTACGCTTATTAAAACCCTTGAGATTAACAAGAGCAAGCATTTCCTCAACTGTTTCTTTAATCTGCTTTTCAGGCGCCTTTTTTATGCGAAGACCGAATGCCACGTTCTCATAAACGTTGAGATGGGGGAAAAGGGCATAACGCTGAAAAATGGTGTTCACCTGTCTCTTGTAAGGCGGCACACCATTGATTTTTTTGCCTTCGAAAATAACCTCACCTTCATCGGGCTCGATGAACCCTGCAATAATTCTTAAGGTTGTTGTTTTTCCGCAACCCGAAGGGCCGAGAAAAGTTATGAATTCCTTATCACGGATATAGAGGTTAAGGTTTTTAAGCACCTGATTATCCCCGAAAGTTACGGAGATGTTTTTTAAATCGATAATAGCGTTTTTATTCAATTATGCAGCCCCTCTCTGCCTTTGCCGCAAAGCGGACAAAAACGGCTTATTATAATAATTAAAAATATAGAGCAAAATTTCGCAAATGTCAACAATTTTTTTGTAAAATTCGTGATAATTCTGTTGTCTAAAGAAGAATTTAAATATTTTACTCTGTTTTTCTCTTGTTTGCTCGTTTCATCTCTGTTTTTCTCGGGTTTTTATTTTTAAAAATTTTTTTGAATTTTAACGTGCTAAACCGCAAAACCGAGCAAAACTTTACGTCAATTCTGAAATAACTCTGCTGTATTAAGGCAATACTGTTATTGCAAGTAAAACAGCGGGGTGATAAATTGCAGTATAACAAAGTTGAAATCTGCGGAGTAAACACATCAAAACTGAAAGTTCTAAAGGAAAGCGAGAAAATGGAGCTGCTCAAAAAAGCACGTGCGGGAGATAAAAAAGCAAGGGAAGACCTTGTGACGGGTAACCTTCGTCTTGTGCTGAGCGTTATTCAGAGATTTTCTAACAGAGGCGAAAATCCCGACGACCTGTTTCAGGTCGGATGCATCGGACTAATAAAAGCGATTGACAATTTCGATACAAGCCTTGACGTAAGATTCAGCACCTATGCCTGCCCGATGATAATCGGCGAAGTGAGACGGCATCTGCGTGATAACAATCCCGTAAGAGTCAGCCGCTCCGTAAGGGATACCGCCTACCACGCAATGCAGGTCAGGGAAAGGCTGATGAACGAGCTCGAGCGTGACCCGACCCCCGAGGAAATTGCAAAGGAGCTCGGCATTGACCGTGAAAGCGTTGTTATTGCTCTTGACGCAATTGTTGAGCCTGTTTCACTCAACGAGCCCGTTTATTCCGACGGTGGCGACACCATTTACGTTATGGACCAGATAGGCTCTTCCGACGATGACGAAAACTGGCTTGATGAAATTCTTTTAAAGCAGGCAATCAAAGAGCTTAATCCCCGCGAAAAGAAAATCCTCTATCTCAGATTTATGAAAGGGCATACCCAGATGGAGGTTGCGAGCGAAATCGGAATTTCTCAGGCACAGGTTTCAAGTCTTGAAAAAGGTGCAATTAAAAGAATAAAAGAAAAAAGCTGAAACAAAAGAGCAGTCTCATTCGTGAGACTGCTCTTTGATTTTAATTCATAAGCGCAACAGACATTGCAAGCAGTATCTGTGCGGGATAATACGATGAAAGTTCAACTGTAACAAAAACGTTTTTGCGTTTGACGGGTGCAAAATAAAGGAATGAAAGACAGGTATCGCTCAGAAGGAAAAGCAAACTGCCAACCAGAGCGATTATATAAGCGGGGTCGGGTGACAGGAAAACAAGATATCCCGATGCCGCAACCTTATAAACGAGCAAAACGTAATAAACCGACATAAGTATTCTCATTTTGCCGTCAACCTTCATTTTGAAAACGGGTATAAGCACGTAACCCAGAATTCCGCCAATAACGCCAACAATCATTGGAATAACCCTGAAGCCGCTTTGCGTTATAAACGCCGCAAGATAAAATACGTGGCTGACAAGGAAATACAGCGTGCCCAGCGGAATAAGTTTTGACCTGAAAACAGGTGCAATTTCTTTGATGCCGAGAAGAACGTCTCCGAAAAATCCGAACATCAGGGCAAACAGAACAAGGAAGAAATACCATATATCGTGAGGCGTTGTGCAATAACCGACAACAGCAATTGAAATAAAGCCGAAGCTTGCCATAAATTTGCACATCATACCCTCAAACGATTTACCCGCTCTTCTGTTAAGAACACAGGCGACGGCAAAAATAACCGTAAGCACCGCAAGTACGTAACACATAGGTGACATAGTCATCTCTCCTTTATTTATTATTTACTTCACTCCATCTGCCAACCTGAACGAAGCCGATTTTTTTGTAAAAATCAAGCAATCCGTCGTTACGGCAGAAAAGAAAAACTTATTTATCTTTTTCTTTTTCGGCAAGAGCGGTAACAAGCTTTGACGCAAGTCCCCTTCCCCTTGCACTTTTTCGGGTTGCAACCGCACCGAGCAAAACGCGTTTTTCTCCGATAAACAATGCGCTTGCACAGGCGAGCAATTCATTTTCTTCAAAGGCGGCAAGTCTTGCAGTGCCTTTGTTGAGTCTTGAGCAATAATCGGCAAGAAACGCACCGTAATTGCCCATTTCAAAGCCGCATTCACAAAGCAGATTATAGACCTTTTTCTTATCGCAATCCCACGAAATTCCGCTTTCGCCGGAAACGCTTGCGCCTTGATATTCAACGATGTACGAGCCGTTTGACGCGGCAAGTCCAAGCTTTGAAAAGCTCTCTTCATTGCCGATAAGAGCGGAATAACCGACCGCATTTATGAAAGCCGCAAGCTCTCCAAAATCAGCTTTTTCAGTGCAGCAAAGGGTCATACTGCCGTCAACTCGGCTGATAGCCGCAACGGGCTCTTCGTCGTTTTTCTGCACCCAGAACAAAGCAAAATTCTGCTCAAATCCGTATGTGAGGGCAAGAGCCGTAATTCTTGCCGCAAAAGCATCAGGCGGCAAAAATCCGAGCTCATTCCAATCTTTGCAAAGAGTTATCATTTTGCAAAATCCTCCGCCAGAGCTTTTATAAGCTTAAGGCTGTTTTCGGCATCGGAATACTTGATTACACAACCGGGTGAATGGAGGTATCTGCAAGGCACCGAAACGGTGAGAGTTTTAACACCGCCTCTGCTTTTATGAATTACGCCCGCATCGTTTCCGCCCGCAACAAGTGTTTTGGGCTGACAGGGAATATTCTTTTCCCTTGCGACTTCAAAAGCTCTGTCAAAAAGAGCCTTGTTATAAACCGTGCTTCTGTCCATAAATGAAACCGCACCGCCGTTGCCGCAGATGCAGACTCTTTTTTCATCTTTAACACCCGAAATATCCGCCGCAGTTGTTGTTTCAACAACTATTGCGTAATCGGGTGCGATTGTGAAAGCCGAAGCCTGAGCTCCCCTTGTGCCGATTTCTTCCTGTGTGCTGAAAGAAAACCACATATCGTATTCAAGCTCGCTTCTTATCATTTCAATAAGAATGGCACAGCCCACTCTGTCATCAAGAGCCTTTGATTTGACAAAGCCCTCGCCGAATTCGCCGAAATTGCCTTCAAACCACGCAGAATCACCGAGCCTTACATATTCCGCGGCTTCCTCTTTGCTTTTTGCACCGATATCGATATACAAATCATCGGCTTTCGGGACATCCGCTTCTGCGTCTTTATCAACAAGATGCACGGGCTTTATGCCGATAACGCCGTTGACCACCTTATCGCCGACCTTAACCGTTCTGCCAATCATAACACGGGTATCGATACCGCCCACTTTTGTGAAGCGAAGATAACCCTCGGAGGTGATTGCAGTTATAATCAGACCGACCTCGTCCATATGGGCATCCAGCATAACCTTTTTGTTCGCCGCTTTTCTACCCTTTTTGAACGCAATAACATTGCCGAGAGGGTCAACGCTGTATTCGGCATAGTCCTTGATTTTATCAATAATATAATCACGCACCGCATCTTCTCTGCCCGATATACCCGGAAGTGTGCAAAGCTCTTTAATCATTTCAAGCATTTTCAGCACCCCTTTCCGTGATATATGCGGCAATAAGCCTTGCCGTGCTTTCAATATCCGCAAGGTCACAAACCTCTGCGGCTGTGTGCATATTTCTCAGAGGCACGGAAATAAGTGCCGTTCTGACACCCTTACCTGCAAGCTGAATATTATCGCAGTTCGTGCCTGTTCTTCCGCCCATAACCTCGGGCTGATTGGGAATTGCATTTTCATCTGCAATCTCTGTAAGCTTTTTGCTCATCGCATAGTCAAGAGACGGACCGTAGCCTATCATCGCACCGCCGCCCAACGCTGCATATTTTTCGCTGCTGACTGAAGGCGCACTTGCAAAGCTGACATCAACGGCGATTGCCTCATCCGCATCCGCGGCAAATGCACCTGTCTGCGCACCGCTTCCGCCCGTTTCCTCCTGAACGGAGAAAAGCACGCTGATTTTGCAATTGAGTTTTTTGCCGTCAAGAAGCTCAAGCGCACGGAGAATTGCGGCAATGCCTGCCCTGTCATCAACCGAGGGCGAGCAGATTCTGTTGCCGAGAAGATGTTTATATCCACCGTTGAATGTTATTCTGTCACCTGCGGAAACATATTTCACTGCTTCGTCACGGGTCATACCGATATCAACCGCAATGTCGTCAAAACCCTTCGCCTTGCCCGAATCTTCGGGAGAGGAAAGGTGGGGAGGCGTTGAAGTGATAACACCGAAAAGCTTTTCCTTGCCATGAACGGTAACCTCTGCCGCCGCAAGCACGCGGATATCCGCGCCGCCGCACTTGGTCACCTTTAAAAATCCGCACTCGTCAACAGCTGTCACTACAAGACCTATCTGGTCAAGGTGAGCATCGAGCAGAATGTGGGTTTTGCCGCTGCCCGTTGTACCCGTAACGCTGCCGAGAACATCGGTTTTTGCAGGCATATGCCTGCCGAGAAGCTCAGCCGCAACCGCAGCCGCCTCATTTTCCGCACCCGAAACACCCTTTGCGGCGCAAAGTTTTTCGAGCAAAGCAGAAACTTCAGTAAAATTGTTCATAAAAAATACCTTTCAACAACTCAGGGGTGCGCCGTACACATCTGCACAGCCCACCCCAAAAATTTTATCAGATAACTTTGATTCCGCCTTCGGGACGGATGTTAAGTACATAGCAGGATTTCTCGCCGAAAACCGCGCAGATTCTGCTCTTGAACTCATCAAGAAGGTCAGCAGGCACAAAAGCCTGAATTGTTCCTGCAAATCCGCCGCCGTGAACTCTCCACGCACCCTTGCCCTTGAGGATATCCTGACATATTGCGAGAGCAACACTTACGGGCTGATCGGCAGGAGCCTTGCAGGTGTAAACATTCTGGTTATACATATATGATGAGAAGCCGCTTTCAACAATAAGCTCCTTGAAAGCTTCAAAATTGCCGTCCTTAAGAGCCGCCGCAAGAAGGTCAACCCTTTTATTTTCATTGTAGAAATGCATTGCACGCAGAACTGCTCTGTCGCCTGCAGATTCACGGATAAGAGGAATATTCTTTTCAAATTCGGCAATGTCAACATCTCTGAGGACAGACTTGCCGAATTTTGCGGCAACAGCTTCCATTTCGCCTCTTACAGCCGCATATTCATCGGTGAGGTCAGCGTGATTTCCGCCCGTATCAACAATGCAAAGTGCGTGGTTGCAGGATGCAAAATCAAAATCAACCTTGTTGATTATGGGTGCGGCGGGGTCGTTGAAAT
This sequence comes from Acutalibacteraceae bacterium, assembly GCA_045632815.1. Lineage (GTDB taxonomy): Bacteria > Bacillota > Clostridia > Oscillospirales > Acutalibacteraceae > CAG-177. The sequence continues at coordinate 6,898 of JAZQXJ010000033.1, forward strand.
CAATCTGAACAAAACCGCCTACCGAACAAGCCATCTGGTCCATAAGTCCGCAGGGCTTGCCGAAATATTCATTCTCTGCAAACTGAGCAATCTGCGCAATCTCGACGGGGCTGATTCTGCCTTCGTTATAAACATAATTGAGAATTGTTCCGATAAGAACCTCAAAAGCAGCTGACGAAGAAAGACCCGAGCCTGAAAGAACATCGGAAACAGTTGCGGCATCGAAGCCGCCGATGCTGTAGCCTCTGTTTTTGAAAGCCGCACAAACACCTCTGATAAGCGACTCGGACTTGCCTCTTTCATCGGGCATAACGCCGAGATTATCAAGGTCAACGGCATCAATCTTATAGCCCTCGGATTTGACTCTGACTATGTTTTCGTCATTTGCGGACACAACGGCAACGGCATCAAGATTGACGCCTGCGGCAAGCACCTTGCCGTGGTTATGGTCGGTATGGTTACCGCCTACCTCTGTTCTGCCGGGCGCCGAATAAATTTCAGCTTCTCTGTCCGCACCAAAGAGTGCCTCAAATCTCGAAACCACTCCTGCGTACCTTTCCTTCTGGGCAGCTATATCCTCTTTTTTATAAATTCTTGCGAGTGCGGCATCAAATTCGCCGCCTGCAAGCTTTGCTTTCAAATCAGATGTTTTCATTGTTTCCGTCTTTCCTTTCTTTTTGTTTATCTTTACGCTTGTTTACAAATTCTATTGACTTTTCAACCGTAGTCCACACGCCGTTTACCGAAAGCAGGGACAGACCGGTTGCAATAAGCAGAATCATTATCGGCAACAGGAAGCCTGCCGACAAAGGGTCATACACATTCCGACCCACAAGGGTGAATGAAATCAGCTTCGGCAGAAATCCGATTACGGATAGCAGCACAAATCTCCAATAGCCGAAATTGAATGAGCCGTAAATTCCCGAAATACCGTTGACGGGCATACCCGGCACAAGTCTCAGCGCAATCAGCAAAGCAGGATTACCTCTGCCGTCCTGACGGATAAGCCTTTTAAGCTTTTCCGTTTTGCGGATTAGCCGCCACGCACCGCCTGCGCCGAAACGTCTTCCGCAGAAATAGCGCACACTGATAAGCACCACAAAGCCGAGAATATTGACGGGGATTGCTATATACATCGGCAAAACGATGCCCGACAGAAAGCATACGGTTGCGGTGGGATAAATCGGGATAAAGCTTTTAACCGCAAAAAGCAGCATAACCGCCGCAAAAAACTGCCACGCCTTATCGAGATGAGCAATATATTCTTCAAGCTCCAGCAGCTTTTGCTGAGTCTGCGAATACCATCGCCACAGCTCGTCAAACTGAAGCGAAAACAGCAACGCTCCGACGGCAATACCCAAAGCAATCAATATAAGACCGCCGAAAAGCAGGTACTTTTTTTCTTTTTTTCTTTTTTTCAAAAGTTCACCGCTTTCCGATTCTTTTACTTTATTATTTTATAATATTATTGCCGTGGGGTCAATAAGAAAACAAAATATTTTGGTATTTTATTTTCCGTATTTTGTGCTATAATATAAACGGAAGACTGATTATTGTTTATGGAGGAACGCTTTTATGAAAATAACCGTTCTTGACGGATACACCGAAAACCCCGGCGACCTTTCCTGGGACTGGCTCACGGAATTGGGCGAATGCACGATTTATGACCGCACTCCCCCCGAGCTTATTGCGGAAAGATGCGATGGCTGTGAAATAATTATAACCAACAAAACTCCTCTGCGCAGAGCATTGCTCGAGACTCTGCCTGAGCTTAAATATGTCGGTCTGCTCAGCACGGGTTTCAATATCGTCGATTGGGACTTCTGCAAAGAAAAAGGAATTCCCGTTTGCAACATACCGTCTTACAGCACAAACGCGGTTGCTCAGCTTGTTTTCGCCCTTATCCTTGAGCATACCAACGCAGTTGCTCTGCACAGCCAATCCGTCCACGGCGGAGAATGGAGCGCCTGCAAGGATTTCTGCTATTGGAAAGCTCCTCTCTCGGAGCTTGACGGCAAAACAATGGGCATTATCGGCTTCGGCAAAATCGGCAAGGCGGTTGCAAAAATTGCCGCCGCTTTCGGCATGAAGGTGCTTGCGGCAACCAACCACCCTGCACCCTTTGAAAATGTTGAATTCTGCGAAAAATACGAGCTTCTTGCGAAAAGTGATTTTGTGAGCCTGCATTGTCCGCTTACCCCTTCAACCGAGGGAATGGTGAACGCGGATTTTCTTTCAAAAATGAAAAAAAGCGCAATTTTAATCAACACTTCAAGAGGTCAGGTTGTCGACGAAAAAGCCCTTGCATATGCCCTTGAAAACGGCATAATCGCAGGTGCGGGTCTTGATGTGCTTGAAACAGAGCCGCCGAAAGCGGACTGCCCCCTTATCGGAGCAAAAAATTGTTATATCACTCCCCATATAGCGTGGGCAGGCTTTGAAACAAGAGAAAGGCTTATGGGCATATGCCGCAGCAATGTTGAGGCTTATCTCAGCGGCAGACCCGTTAACCTTGTTTATTAAGGAGCATTTATATGATAATATCTCAGACACCGATGAGGATGTCTTTTTTTGGCGGCGGCACGGATTTTCCCGAATTTTTCAGCAGATATTCGGGCGCTGTCATTTCCACAACCTTTGATAAATACTGCCATGTAAATGTCAGGGAATTACCCGACCTTTTCGACTACAAAACATATCTTTCCTACGCCAAAATTGAAAAGGTAAATTCCGTTGAGGAAATTCAGCATCCCGCCATACGCAATGCAATGAAATGGCTGGGGCTTGAGAAAATCTGTCTCAACTACGATGCCGATATGCCTGCAAAAACAGGGCTTGGCACAAGCAGCGCATTTTCTGTCGGTATGCTCAATGCATTTTACACTATGATGGGCGAAGAAAAGACAAAGCGTCAGCTTGCCGACGGCGCAATTCATCTTGAACGCACTCTCTGCAACGAAGACGGCGGTATTCAGGACCAGATTGCCTCCGCATTCGGCGGCTTCAACAGAATTGATTTCTCCGCAGACGGTTATACCGTTACACCGATAAATTTCTGTTGCGGAAGAAAAGAACAGCTTGAAGAAAATTTGATGCTGTTTTTCACGGGTCTGTCCCGTTTTTCATTCCATATTCAAAAAAACACCAAGCAGATGCTGCCGAAAAACACCGACAGACTTCTGAAAATGCTTGAAATGGTTGACGAAGCAGAAAATATACTCACAAATCCGAGCCGTGACCTTAACGACTTCGGGCTTTTGCTCAATGAAACCTGGCAACAAAAAAGGGCTATAAGCTCCGAAATTTCAACGGATTACATAGACATCGCCTACAAAAAAGCCGTTGATGCAGGCGCACTCGGCGGAAAGCTTCTTGGCGCAGGCGGAGGCGGATGCCTGCTGTTTTATGTTGAAAAGGAGAAGCAGGATTCCGTAAGAAACGCCCTTGCCGATATGCACGAAATCCCGTTTAAATTTGAAAATGACGGAACAAAAATAATATGTAACAATTAACTTTTGAGATAACCGTCTCAATAAGATGAAGAAGCCGTTTTCTTCCGATGACAGGCGTATGTGATACATCGAATCGAAAAAACGACTAAAAAGAAACATAGAAACAGAATATTAATTTTGAATTACAATCAAAACCAAAAAGCGGTTTGCACAGGTTGAATTCCTATGCAAGCCGCTTATCTGTTTATTAAGTTTCTTTTGTTCTTCGCTTAGTGGGATAGCTCCTCGTTTTCTTGACATTTATTATATAATATGTTAATCTATAATGTGAATTTCTATAGGTGCAAATGAGGTTATCGTAATGATAGAAATATTAAAACCCGATTTTGTTTTTGAGGATGAAAGAGGCACTCTTGTTCAGCTTGTTCACGAAGGCTGTAACCAAATAAATGTTGTAACATCAAAAGCAGGCGTTGAGCGCGGAAACCATTTCCACAGGCTCAACCGAGAGGGCTTTTATGTTGTTGAAGGCTCTTTTCTTCTGACCGCAAGCCTTGACGGCAAAGAGGAAAACTACGAATTCGGAAAAGGCGATATGTTTATTATAAACCCCAATGTTATGCACCGATTTGTTTACCGTGAGGATACAACTCTTGTTGCATTCTATGACAAAGGCGTTGAATTGCCTGACGGCACTAAAGATATAATTTCGGAGGCGGATTGATTTGGAAGCGGTTGTTCTTGCAGGCGGCTTCGGCACAAGGCTGAAAAGCTGCATCGATAACATTCCCAAGCCTCTTGCGCCCATAAACGACAGACCTTTTCTGTTTTATCTGCTTGATTATCTTTATGCCAACGGTATTCACCGCGTTATAATCTCAACGGGCTATCTTGCAGAAAAGGTTGAAGAAGCAATCGGCAGCAGTTACCGCGGAATGACGGTTGAATACAGCGTTGAAGACATCCCTCTCGGCACGGGCGGCGGAATAAAAAAGGCTCTTAAAAAATGCACGGAAGACGATATCGTTGTGTGCAACGGCGACTCATTTTTTGATGTTGACCTTTTTGAGATGAGAAAATTTCATCTTGACTCAGGCTGTGCTGTAACCCTTGCCGCAAAATTTATTGAAAATGCTTACCGCTCGGGTCTGCTTGAATTCGAAAACGGCAGGCTGCGCGGCTTTGCGGAAAACGGAATTGCTCCGTCGGGATATATCAACGGCGGAGTATATTTCATAAAGCGTACGCTTCTTGAAAGCATTGCGGAAGATAAGTTTTCGTTTGAAAAAACGGTGCTTGCAGGCGAATACAACACAGGTGTTTACGAAAGCAACGGATATTTTATTGATATCGGCATTCCCGATGCATATAAGCTTGCGGAAGAAGAAAAAAACAAGCTTACATCCCGCCGCAAAAGATGCGCCGTTTTCCTTGACCGTGACGGCACGGTGAACAAAGACACCGTCCATCTTTACCGCAGAGAGGAATTTGAATTTCTTCCCGATGCGGACAAAGCAATTGCAATGCTCAAGAAAAAAGGATATCTCGTTATTGTTATCACTAATCAGGCAGGCGTTGCAAAGGGTATTTACAAAGAAGAAGATATCGGTATTTTACACGGATATGTCGATTCTCTTCTTGCGGAAAATCACGCAATTATTGCAGACGGTTATTATTATTGCCCTCATCATCCCGAGGCAACCGTTGAGGAATACCGCCTTGACTGCCCGTGCAGAAAGCCAAATTCAGGTCTTATTCTCAAAGCTGTTGAGGATTTCGCAAAAACGGGTATTGAAATTGACCTGAACAACAGTTACACAATCGGAAACAGAATTTCAGACATACTTGCAGGTAAAAATGCAGGTGTTGAACATAATATTCTTATCGGCAATGACGAAACAGACGAAAACGGCGTTGCCTCCGAGGTTTACGGCAGCCTTATTGATGCCGTTCATAATATAAAGCAGGTGTTTTGATTTTGAAAAACGTTTATTTCATTCAGGTTGGATTTGCATTTGACAAATCGGTTTACCTTCCATATGCAACGGGTACAATCGTTGCATATTGCAAGGCTCAGCCTGACATAGCGGCAGAATACACATTCCCGGAAATCATTTTCCGTAGGGATGATATTGATGCTATAGTAAACGGTATGGATAACCCCTATATTGCCGCATTTTCAACATATGTATGGAATGTGGAATTCAACAAAGCTCTGGCGCAAGCCGTCAAGGCAAAGTATCCCGATTGCATTATTATTTTCGGCGGTCACAGCGTATCGGACAGAATGGAATTCCTCGCAAAGGATTATATAGATATTCTCACTCTCGGCGAAGGTGAGGAGGTTACGGCAGGGCTTCTTCGTGCATTGCGTGACGGCACCGACCTTTCGGACTGCACGGGAATTGCATTCAGGGATTCCGACGGCAGTAACATACTGACTGCGCCTCATTGCCCCGAAAGCCTTGAAAATTATCCTTCTCCTTATCTCTCGGGAGTTTTTGATTCTATTATAGATAAAAATCCAAATGTTATGTTTGACACCATAATAGAAACAAACAGAGGCTGCCCTTATAACTGCGCTTACTGCGATTGGAGCAACAACAAAAAGCTTCGGCTTTTCCCCATAGAAAAAGTCAGAGGCGAGCTTAAATGGCTCTCCGACCACAACATTGAATATTGCTTCTGCGCCGATGCAAACTTCGGCATTTTTGAGCGTGACGAAGAAATCGCGGAATATATCGTTGAGCTTAACAAGCAGACGGGTTTCCCCAAGGTGTTCCGTCCCTGCTACGAAAAGAACAGCGCAGAAAGAGTTTTCCGCATTTCAAAAGCGCTTAATTCAAGAGGACTTGACAAGGGCGCAACAATGGCATATCAGACTCTTTGCGATGATGCGCTGAAAAACATCAACCGCAAAAACCTGACTATGGAGCATTTTTCCGACCTGATGGCAAGCTACACAAAGGCAAATATCCCCACCTATTCCGAGCTTATTCTCGGCTTACCCGGAGAAACTGCCGAAAGCTTTTGTCAGGGTCTTTGCAAGCTGCTCAGAGCAGGTCAGCACAATTCAATCAGCGTTTATTACTGCGAATTGCTTCCGAATGCACCGATGTGCAATCCCGATTTTATGGCGAAGCACAAAATTGAGCCGATGAAGGTTCAGTTCAACCATATTCATTCCGCAAGCGGCAAAAAAGACGGCATACCCGAATATTCATACCTTGTGCGTTCAACAAGCACTCTCCCCCGTGACGGCTGGGTTTATGCAAATCTTTTTTCAATCTGTCTGCAATGTTTCCACAGCCTCGGACTTCTGCGTTATTTTGCGATTTACGCATATTACTCGCTCGGAATTGATTATTACGATTTTTACGGCGGTCTGCTTGAATTCTGCCTTGAAAGCAGCGGAAAAACAGGCAAGCTTTTCAAAGAAATAAAGCGCAAGCTTGACGGCTCGCTTGAAGGCGACTGGAATCACAGCAACCCCGTTTTCGGCAATGTAACTTGGTTTTTTGAGGAAGGACTTTTCCTTGAACTGATTTATAATTCCGACGAATACCGCAATATTATTGAAGGCTATATAAAGCCTCTCGTAATTGATGATGAGGTTTATCGGGAGCTTTGCAAATTCCAGATAAATGCCGTAAAAATGCCGTTCGAAAGCGAAAAAAGCTTTGACTGCGGCTATGATTTTATGGAATATTTCAGAAATGTTGCAACCGACAGCACCGCTGCTCTGAAAAAAGAAAAAACCGCTTACACATTCAAAGCGGCAAAAAAATATGAGGATTGGCCCTCATTTGCGAAAGAAACCGTATGGTACGGCAGGCGTAAAGGTGCAACCCTTTACACAAACAACCCTGCACTTATCGAATCCAAGTAACTCCGAAAGGCTCGTGATCAGTTGAAAAAGAAATTTTATTTTTTTCAGGTTAACTATCCCTACGGCAAGTCTGCTCACCTGCCTTACACCGCAGGTCAGCTTTCGGCATATGCCTTTGCAGACAAAGATGTAGCGGACAGCTATTGCCTTGAGAATATATTTTTTCTGAGAGAATCCGTTGACGGAGTTATTAAAAAAATAAGCGACCCGTTTCTTGTTGCATTCTCAACATATATCTGGAACTGCAACTTCAACAAAGCGGTTGCAAAAAGAATAAAAGAAAAATATCCTGAGTGTAAAATTGTTTTCGGCGGGCATCATATTGCGCCTGACGGCAGTATGCTTGACGAATGCCCTTATATCGATTATCTTCTTCACGGCGAGGGTGAGGTAATTCTGCGCCGCCTTATGAGAGCCTTGATAGGTCTTGACAATGCGGAGAATATCCCCGGTATTTCAAGAAGAACTCCCGACGGCATCGTCACAAATCCGCAGATGATTTCGGATGAATGTGATTTCCCTTCACCCTACACAAACGGATATTTCGACAAAATACTTGCCGAAAATCCCGACACGGAATTTATGGCGCTTATTGAAACTTCAAGGGGCTGTCCCAACTCCTGCGCATATTGCGATTGGAGCAATATGAAATCCAAAATCCGCAAATTTCCGTTGGAAAGAGTTTATGCGGATATTGATTGGGTAAGCCGAAACAAGGTTTACGGGCTTGGCTCGGCGGACTCAAACTTCGGAATGTTCAGGCGCGACCTTGAAATAACCGATAAAATAGTTAAAGCAAAAAAAGCCACGGGTTTTCCCGTAAGATTTCAGACTTCATACGCAAAAAACAGCACCAAAACCGTTTTCGACATCGGAATGAAGCTTGAAGAAAACGGGCTTAACAAGGGTATCACCCTTTCATTCCAGTCAATGAGCGACGAGGTGCTTAAAAATATCGGCAGAGAAAACATAAGCATTGAGTATTATTCCGAGCTTATGAGGATGTATAACGAGGCAGGCGTTGCCACATACACGGAGCTTATTCTCGGTCTGCCGGGCGAAACCTATGACAGCATTGTTGACGGCATCGACAAGCTTCTGCAGCTCGGTCAGCATAATTCAATTTATGTCCACAACTGCGAATGGCTGCCCTGCTCAATAATGGGTCAGAAGGATTATGTTGAAAAATATAAGATAAAAGTTTCTAACATTCCTCTCAATCAGCCTCACAGAGAAACCGATTCGGAGGATGAAATCTCCGAAAACTCAAGCATAGTTACCCAAACCTATTCAATGACGCAGGATGACTGGAAAAAAATGAATCTTTTTTCAGCCGCCGTGCAATGCTTTCACCATATGGGTCTGCTTCAGTTTTTTGCATTGTATTTGTATAATGAAAATATATGCTCATACAAAGATTTTTACACATCGCTGCTCGGTTTTGTGCTTGACAATCCCGAAACGGTAATAGGAAAAGCTTTTGTTCAGATAAGCAGCAGCCTTGACGATGTTATAAGCGAGAAAGGCACTCCCAACTGCGTTGACCGCCGATTCGGCAATATTATGTGGACCTTCGAGGAATATGCTTATCTTTGTGCAGTCTATGAAACGGACAGATTTTTTGACGAAATTGAGCCTTTTCTTTCGGCTTATTTTGAGGATAAAGAATTTTTCCATCAGCTTCTTGAATTCCAGAAAAAGATGCTGAAACAGCCCTTTATGAAAGATTTCACATTCGATGTGGGATATGATTTTATTCCGTATTTCAACAGCCTGCTTAACGGCAAGCCCGCAAAGCTGAACAAAAAGAATTGCAAGCTTTCCGTTAAAACAAAGCCCTTTTCCTCCTGGAAGGACTTTGCAAGGATTGTTGCCTGGTACGGCAGAAAAGACAACAACTGCACATATATAAAACAAACCATAAACAGCTGAAGAAGTGACGGCGCATTGCCTCTCTGAAAGTTCAGTTGATTGGAGAGAAAATAAAATGAAAAACATTTATATGGTACAGCCTTCAAACACATATTCGGGCGATGGCTTCAGGGCTGCATACCTCCCCTATGCCTCGGGGCTGTTGATTGCCTGCGCTTTTGAGGATAACACAATTAAATCCAACTATGATTTCAAGCGTTTTATCTTCACCCGCGAAAAGATTGACAGCGCATTAAAAAGCCTTAAAAATCCCGCTGTTGTCGGCTTTTCCAATTATGTATGGAACACTCAGTATAACCTCACTCTGGCTGAAAAAATCAAGGAGATTTATCCTGAGTGCATAATTATTTTTGGCGGTCATAACATTGCCGGCGGTGAAAATTCATTTCTTGACAAATATGATTTCATTGATTTTCTGATAAGAGAAGAGGGCGAGGAGGCTTTCCGTCGCCTGCTGTGTGAGCTTTGCAAGGAAAGCCCTGATTATTCTTCCGTCAGCAATCTTTCATACCGAAATTGCGGCAAAACAATACACAATCCCGTTGAAACTCTTAAGAGGACGGATTATCCTTCACCTTATCTCACGGGTCTGTTTGACAACATTTACAAAGAAAATCCCGACATGCAGCTTGACGCAATACTTGAAACAAGCCGAGGCTGCCCGAGAAGCTGCGCTTACTGCGACTGGGGCTGCAACAGCAAAAACATAAAGCTGTTTCCCATTGAGAGAGTTTATGCGGAAATTGACTGGCTGGCAGAACACAAAACAAAATTCATCTGGGGTGCCGATGCCAATTTCGGAGCATTTGAGCGTGACAATGAAATTGTTGATTATCTTGTCAGCACAAAAGAAAAAACGGGCTACCCCGAAAGACTTCGCATAAACTATTCAAAATCAAACACTCAGCGTGTTTTTGAAATAAACAAAAAGCTGGAGCAGCACAACCTCAGCAGAGAGGGTGCAACCATTTCGTTCCAGAGTCTCAATCCCGAAACGCTGAAAAATATCGGGCGTCAGAATATGGGGCTTGATTCGTTCAAGGAATTGCTTTCGCTCTATCGCAAATCAGGAATCACAACCTATTCCGAACTTATAACGGGCTTACCCGGCGAAACATACGAAAGCTTCTGCAGCGGTATCGGAAAGCTCCTTGCGGCAGGTCAGCACCGACTCATCACCACTTATATATGCGAGCTTCTTCCGAATTCTCCGATGGCTGACCCCGAATATATGAAAAAGCACGGAATCATCACGGTTGAAACTCCCCTGCTGGTTGCGCACACCAATGACGAGGATAATGTCACGGAAAAATCAACTTATGTTATCGGCACAAACACAATGAGTCCCGAGGAATGGATAAAAGCCAATATATTCACCTGCTTTGAAGAATCCTACCATCATTTCGGTATTCTTAAATTCATTGCAATTTATCTTTTCACGGAGCTGAAAATCCCCTATGAAAAATTCTATAACGACATTATAAGTGCGGCAAAAAAGGACGAAAAATCCGTTGCTTATTCCGCGCACCAAAAGCTTTACGGATACTATAAAGCAATAACGGAAGGCAAGCCCATAGAGCTGTATAAAAACGAGCTGTTCGGCAATCTGTCGTGGAGCAGTAAGCTTTGGGCATTTCTTGACACAATTTACAGAATCGACCTTTTTTACGGCGAAATCAAGCCGTTGCTTGAAGCCTACGGCGTTCCCGAAGAAACCGCAGACGAGCTTATAAGATATCAAAAAACAGCATTGAAATTGCCCGGAAGAAACAATTTCAGCGAAAACTTCGGTTATAATTGGCACGATTATTTCAAAGGTATCATTGCTGATTGCTTTATACCTCTTGAGAAAAAAAGAAATACCGTAAGTGTCAACAACAAATCCGTGCCTGATAACTGGAAGGACTGGGCGCTGGAATCTGTGTGGTTTAACAAAAACGGCATAACATTTAACCCCGTTGTTGAGGTTGAATATTTGTAAAAAAAGAGAGAGTCGGGCGACTCTCTCTTTTTTATTTTTTAATTTTTGAACAGATAAATTTTATCGCTTTTGTGCTGAGCTCCTCTGCAGGTAACCCTTTCTGACAGATAACAGGGAAAACCATAAGCATTGCCGCGGATGCAGGCAATGAATAAGCATAATACATAAACATAGGCACAACCGCAAATCCTGCCGCCGCAACGCATCCGAAGATTTCGCCGAGAGATCTTTTATTCTTAATTGAAACAACAGCAATTGCTATCAGGAAAATTACTGCAAATAAAATACCGAGCGAATCCCAGATATCCGTCACAAGCGAATGAACGGTAAGGAAATAACGGCGAAGCCAGAATGAATAAACTGTCGCTCCGATTATTACAAGCTCCGAAACAGCAAACAGCAGCTTCTTCCACAAAGCCGATTCTTTAACCGAGGATGAAAGATATATCAGCGATGCACCGATAACTGCAGGCAGGCACATAACGGCTACGCCGTCGTGCTTAAGAGCCACAAAAACACTTATCGCCGCCGCAACGGGTGTAAGCACGGCAAACTGCGAGCATATAAGCATAAGCGGTGCATAAAGAAGCATCCAAAGAATCTCGTGAGCTAAATATTTATTGGAAACAACTATACCCAACACCCAAAAGACAGCTATCAGGGCATAAATTCCCTGCGGCGTTTTCAATGAATATGCATCGGCTTTAACCGTAAGCACAACATAAGCAGTAAACGCAACTACCGCCGCAAGCTGAGTGAGAAGCATATTTGCCGAAATCCACTCTTTACCTGCACCGGCATAAAATATCGCCGCAAAAACTGCCGCAAAAATTATAATTGCGGTTTTTATTTTTGTTTTGGTATCCCATTGAGTATTTTTTACCATTGATATCGGACTCCCTGTTTATAGAATTGACTAAATATAAAAAATGTGATAAAGTATCTGTATCAATTGAACGGAAGTGACTTTTATGCTCAACATCCTTGTCACGGGCGGCGCAGGCTACATAGGCTCCGTACTCGTACCTATGCTTTTGTCAAAAGGCTGCAACGTAACCGTGCTTGACAATCTTTTTTACAATCAGAATCCGTTGCTCGAATGCTGCGCTGACCCTAAATTCACAATGATCAACGCTGACGCACGCAACGAAAACGCCGTTAAGGCTGCAATGAAGGGTAAGGATTATATCATTCCTCTTGCGGCGCTTGCAGGCTTTCCTATCTGCGACAAAGAGGCTTGCTCGGCTTATTCGATAAACTACGATGCAATCAAAATGATTCTCCGCCTGAGAGAAAAAGGTCAGCGAATCATCTTCCCCTGCACCAACAGCGGATACGGTCTTGGCGAGGGCGAAAAATTCTGCACGGAAAATTCACCTATAAAGCCCATTTCCATTTACGGAAAAAGCAAGGTTGAGGCGGAAGCCGCCGTGCTGAGCGAAAGCGGAACAACCGCATTCAGATTTGCGACTCTTTTCGGCGCATCGCCGCGAATGAGAACTGACCTGCTCGTTAACGATTTTGTTTACAGAGCTGTTTTCGACAGAACTCTCGTTGTTTTTGAGGGTAACTTCAAAAGAAATTATCTTCACGTAAGAGACGCCGCAAATGCATTCTGGTTTGCTATCGAAAACTTTGAAAAGATGGAAGGCGGCACCCATAACTGCGGTCTGTCCGATTCCAACCTTTCCAAAATTGAGCTTTGCGAAAAAATCAAAATGATTCTTCCCAAATTCATTTATATCGAAGCCCCCATCGGAGAGGACCCCGACAAGAGAAACTACATTGTTTCAAACGAAAAGCTTGAAAGCCTCGGCTGGAAGCCTCAATATTCCCTTGACGACGGAATAATCGAACTGACAAAGGCTTATCAGATTATCAAAAACAACCGTTTCTCAAATATTTAAACTATCTCAAAGGATGTGCAGATGCACATCCTTTTCTTATGCCGAAAGACCCTGATGCTGTGCTGTTGCGTAAACTATGAACACAAGAGCAAGCAACAGCTTTTTGTCGCTGAAAAACTCTTTGATTTGCTGTATGGCATTCTCAAAAGGCTCGTCTTTCTTATAGAACATAAGCAGGCACAATGCAAACTGTGTGATTATGCTCGCCTGATACCAACGGATAAAGTCATATGCAACCAGAACACCTATCGGTATCACCAGAACAGAAAGCATAAAGCAAGCATAAACAAATCTTCTGCTCTTGTCCGAGGTGGCTTTGATGCACTTTATCCAGATTGTCCAGAACACCGCAAGAACAGCCGTTCCCATTATCAGGATTGCAATGGTGTATCCCCATGAAACGCTGCTCATATTTTGCTTTGCCATCATAACAAAACGCTCAAAAAGCGAAGCCTCTGCTACCATTTCTGCGGTTACTCCCGTATATTCGGGCGGAATACCGAGCAGGTAGAACATAATATAGCCTATTCCGTGGTCTTCGTAGGTATGGCCGCCTCTGTTCTTGAGAGCATCATAAAGCTCCTGCTGAGTGAGAGTAACAGTATCAGCGCCCTTCATCGTAACAAAAAGAGTAAGCGCAACGGTTACAATACACGAAAGCACAAAAATTATTATATCTGCGCCCTTCTTTTCGCTTGTTGCCGCAAAATAAAGAACAAAGAGAACAATAAGCGGGAAATAGGTTATCGCAAATCCATTATGCACCAGAACGCCTGCAACGCAAAACACAGGAACAAGCCAACGGAGATATTTATTTACCGAGCAAACAATCGCAAGCAGGGCTGCAATAAACATCCATATGTCAAGCACGCCCAGAAAAGCCGAAAAGCCCGAGAAAGTGAAAATTCCCGTAACGAAGAATATTACAACTGCAAAAAGCTGATTTTTTTGTTCAGCCGCTGTGTTGCGGATAACTTTGCCTATAAGCACAGTTGCGAAAACCAGCACCGCAAACACAACAATAATCGCAAAGCCCGTAATCCATTTCGGTGACGGATCGGGATTGAGAAGCTTCACAAGTGAACCTACCAGCAGTCTTGAGGTTTTACCCATTGAAAAATCAATGAGATAATAGAGTCTGAGATATTCGCCGACCTCATACCACTTTAAAATATTCACCGTCGCCTGAACAGCAAGCAAAACGAAAATACAGAATTCATATTTTATTGAAGAAAAAATTTTGGCAGCTTTTGTTTTCATCAGCCAAACCACCTTAAACTAAAATTACATAAGCACCTTTGAAAGGAACTCTTTAAGACGGGGATGCTGCGGATTCGAGAAGAATTCTTCGGGATTATTCTCCTCCTTGATAACGCCCTCGTCTATAAACACCACTCTTGAGCCGACTTCCTTGGCAAAGCCCATTTCGTGGGTAACAACAACCATTGTCATACCCGATTTTGCAAGCTCTTTCATAAGCTCAAGCACTTCGCCGACCATTTCGGGGTCAAGCGCAGAAGTGGGTTCGTCAAAAAGAATAACATCGGGATTCATCGCAAGGGAGCGGATGATTGCAACTCTCTGCTTCTGACCGCCCGAAAGAGTTGAAGGGTAGGCATCCGCCTTATCTTCAAGACCGATTCTCGCAAGAAGCTTGCGCGCATTTTCTTCCGCCTCTTTTTTGATTGCAGCCTTGCTCTGAACGGGCTGCTTTTCTTTTGAGAAAATGTTTTTTATAACAGCTTTTCTTCTGTCCGACAAAGCACAATGGACGGGAGAAAGCATAATGTTCTGAATAACGGTTTTATTATTAAAAAGATTGAAATGCTGGAACACCATACCGATTCTGCGGCGGTGAATGTTGATATCAACCTTGGGGTCCGCAATGTCAACGCCGTTGAAAATAATGCTGCCGCCCGTAGGGTCTTCCATACAGTTGAGGCAACGGAGGAAAGTTGACTTGCCCGAGCCTGAAGGACCGAGAACAACAACAACATCGCCCTTGTTGATGGTGATATCAATGCCGTTGAGAACATCAACCTTGCCGAAGCTCTTTTTCAGCTTAATTACGTCTATCACTCTTCTTCAAGCTCCTTTCCATAAATTTGATAAGCACGGTAATAAGACAAACAATAACAATATAAATCAATGCCATTGCAAGGTAAGGAACCATAAATTCATAGCTGTTTGAACCAATATAATTGAAGGCAACATAAAGGTCTGCCGCACCGATAAACGAAACTATTGATGTTTCCTTGATAAGAACGATAAATTCATTGCCCAGAGTGGGAAGAATGTTCTTGACCGCCTGTGGAATAACAATTTTCATCATTGTTGTTGAAAAGCTTAAACCGACAGAGCGTCCACCCTCCGTCTGACCGTAGTCAACGGACTGAATGCCGCTTCGCATAATTTCCGATATGTAAGCGCCGCTGTTAAGGCCGAAAACCGCAATTGCAACGCTGACCGAAGGCAGGTTGATACCCATAAGAGGAAGCGCAACATAATAGAAAAGCAGAAGCTGAACAACCATAGGCGTGCCTCTGAAAAAGCCTACATAGAAAGTGCATATTGAATTGAGCACTCTGGGAAGAGTCTTATACTTGGGTATAACCCTTACGGTTGCGATAAGAGTGCCGATAACGATACCTATTACAAGTCCGAGTACGGCGATTTTAAGCGTATTCTCAAGACCTTCGATTACTTTTACATAGCCTTTGTAATCAATCAGAATCTCGATAAATTTATTAAACTTAGCTTCAAAATTCATAGCGTTTATCCCTTTTGACAGAGTAACCTCACCGCTTTGGTGAGGTTACGTCTTCATTTAAATTTTGCCTTTAAAATTACTGAACAGCGTTGATAGCCTCTGTAATGCAGGTTGCAGGTGCGGAGTCGATGATAACATAGTTTACACCGCCGTTGATAAGATCCTGAACTGCAAGTGAACCGTTCTTGTAGCCAACGCAGGTTGCTTCAAAGCCTGCGAATTCCCATTCCGCATCACCTTCAACATAGAACTGACCTGTTGTGCCGTTCTGAACACCGATTTTTGTTGATGCATCATATGTATTGAGGATAGCTTCAACTGAAGCTGCATCTGTGCAAGCGTCAAATGTGGTGTCGTCGCCCTTAACAATGATTTTCTGTGAAGCCTCGTAGTATGAATCCGAGAAATTAACATATTCTTCTCTGTCGGGCTTGATTGTGAGACCTGCCATTGCAATGTCACACTTCTGCTGACCTACTGAAAGGCAAACAGAATCGAAATCCATATTGCTGATTACAAGCTCCTTGCCGAGTTCTGCTGCGAGAAGAGCTGCAATTTCCATATCGATGCCGTAATAATCCTCACCGATTGTGTACTCAAAAGGCTCAAAAGCAGCGTTTGTTGCAACAACAAGCTGATCCTTTGAAGGGTCAAGAGCTGCTGACTTGACGGCTGTGGGTGTGCCGTCGCCGAAATACTTGCTGCAGATTTCGTCAAATGTGCCGTCACCCTTGATTTTTGCGATAAATGCGTTAACCTGAGTGAGAAGCTCGGGCTGAGTTTTGTCAACACCGAATGCATATTCTTCCTGAGTAAGCTCAACATCAATAACCTTGACTGCAGATGCTGAGGGGTCGTCTGTCTTTGTATCGCCGCAAGCAAAAAGTGCGGTTGCAATCAATGCGACTACCATTATGAGTGAAAATGCCTTAAGAAACTTTTTCATCGGAATTACCTCCATATATTTAGTATAAGCATTATAACATCATATAATAAAAAAGTAAAGCAAAAATGTATTTTTATAAAGATTTTCTCTGTGTTTTTTCAATTTTTATTCAATTTCGGTATGTTTTTTCATTGCTTCAGCAAAGTCCTGCGGAAATTCCGCTTCAAACATCATTTCCTCCCCCGTGACGGGATGAACAAAGCTGCAGCTGCGGCAATGAAGAAGCTGATGACCGATTTCAGGCATAAAATCGCCGTACATATCATCACCGGCAAGAGGATTGCCGCAAAATGCCATATGCACTCTTATCTGATGAGTTCTGCCCGTTTCAAGCCGCAGACTCAGCAGAGTTGCGCCGTCAAATTTTCTCTCTACCCTCCAGTTTGTGACCGCAGGCTCAACACCAAGCTCATATGAGCAGGCGCGCAGAGTTTTCATCGGGTCGGGGCGATAAATCGGCACATCCACCCTGCCCGCACCCGTCAGATTTCCTTTGACAAACGCATAGTATTCCTTGCTGATTCGCCCTGCAAGCTTGCTTGCCGCAAGCGGATTGAGCGCACACACAACAACGCCCGAAGTGCCTTTGTCGAGCCTGCCCACAGACCTGAAAGCCGCGCTTTTTCCGTTCTTTGCGAGATAAGCGGAAACTGCATTTGCAAGGGTGTCGCCCTGATGATTGTGAGTCGGGTGCATTGCCATAAAAGGCGATTTATTCACAACGAGAATATCGTCATCCTCATAGATAATATCAAGCTCCGCATCAAGTGCCTCGGGCAGTATGTCATCATCAGGAATAACAACATTTATTATGTCTCCGCCCTTGATTCTGTCTATCGTGCGGGTTTGCACGCCGTTGAGCATAAGCGAATATTTGACCTTACGCATAACCCTTGCGGAAAAGCCGCAGTATCCGCGCAGAAAATGAACAACCTTTCTGCCCTCGTATTCGGGCGGCACCGTGTAATCAATGCTCCTTGCCATTCTGCCCCTCCTTTCACGGATTTGGTTACAATTATATCATAAAGCCGCTGTTTTGTATAGAAAAAATTACAAATCCGTTACATAAAATTACAACAGTTTACAGTTTGATTTCAATTATGTAATTTTTATTTACAATCAAATTTTTTCGTGCTAACATCAAATCAAACGAGGGGGCATACCCTGCAAGGAGGACAAAAATATGAAAAAGACTTTCAGAGCAATTATTGCGGCTTTGCTCGTTGCCGTTATGGCATTCGGCTGCACCTCAGCCTTCGCCGCACAGCCCGCAGATGAACTTATCTGGGACTACTACAATTGGGAATACCGCTACAACTATGCAGGCGGACTCAGCATCGGTGAAAACACAATCACTACTCCCGAGGATTCATACTACTGCTACTACACTTTCAATGCGGAAGAAAGCGGATTTTATACAATCGGCTTCACCGACTATGCCTATGACGGCTGGGCAGGTATACCCGAATCATTTGAAAACGGCGTTGCGGTTAACGAGGCTGACTGCATTTATCACAAGACAGAAAACAATTTCCGCCGCACAACCTTTAAGCTTGACAAGGGCGAAACCGTTATCGGTTTTGACCTTAACCAAAAAATCAGCAACAAAACTTTTGAAATAGTATATGAAGGTAGCGAAATCGAATCGGTAAGCATTGATGACAAGCTGCTTCTCAACCGCGATATTTACAGCTACGACGGATATTTCGAAATTTATGCCGACATAAGCGTAAGCTTTTCAGCAGGCACAGAAATTACATTGAATTATCTTGAAGGTTCTGTTGAAAAGGATATCGAAAAAGGCGAAAACACCGTGTCCGCTATGCTTTTTGGCGAGAATACAGACCTGACGGTTGATGTTTATCTTGTTACCGATGTTATTAAAACCGTTGAAATCAGCAATATTGAGGATTACCTTAACACAAAGGTTTACTACGACGGATATGAGGGCTACTACCCTTGGGACGAAACATTCACCTTCACTTTCACAGACGGCAGCACACAGAGCATAATTTTCAGCAGCGAGGATGATAACACCGTCATTTTGCCTGACGGCACCGAGGCATATGTCTATCTCACAACCGAAAACAGCAACGATGAAATTACTCTGAATGTTATGATTGCGGATTGTGTTATCAGGTCATACGAATGCAACGAAATCAAGGCATCCTCAGACGAGAACTTTTCAAACTTTGTTTATAACGCAAAATATGATATCAACAGGGCTTCACGATATTTCAGAAACGCCCTTATCGCTGTGCTTGATTGCGACAGCCTCGGCGAATTCATCGAATACGGCGCTCAGAATTCTGCAAATTATTTCAGCTATTCGGCATCAACATTCCTTGAAATTTTCAAAGAATTTTTCTCATTTATTTCTTTTCTTCTTTGAGCCGCTATTGAAAATTTAATAAATTTGTGCTAAAGTGGACGGTAGAAACACCGTTCACTTTTTTGTTTGGAGAAATTAATATGAAAAAAATCTGCGCAATTATCCTTGTTTTTTCAACACTTTTCCTCTGCGCCTGCACATCGGGCGACACGGAAAAAACCACCACATCCGCACCGACTTCAGCAGTCGATAAAACAATAATCACCGAATGGGGTACCGACCTTCTCCCCGAAGATTTCCCTGCTCCGCCCAACGGCACATACAACTTTGAAATAGCTCAGGGTAACCACGAAACAGATGTCAGCGATTACGCCGCAGACTGGGTAAGAATAAGATTCACCTGCCCCACCAACGCTCTTTATGAATTCACCAACGCATTTCTGAACAGCAACTACAAAGGCGGCTCAAAAAATGTAACAGAGGGAATTGATTATTACAGAACGGGGCTGCACGGCTATTGGTGCGACGGAGAAAAAATCATCAAAATCAACAGTTCAAACACCGCATTTATCCAAGAAACAATGGCATCCGAAACAACGGTAATCATTGACATTGTGCCTGTCAAAAAGGGTATCCCCGAAGTGCTTCTTCAATATTTCCCCGATTTTGACGGATACTGCGTGGGTAACGGAATTTACTGCGGTCACGATGCAAGCCTTGAATTTATTTCAAGCGATTATTCCGCAGGTTTATCGCCCAATTGGCATTGGGAATTCCTCGGCACGGGCAGCTACGGTAACTGCTTTGTAAATGTCAGTCAGGATGATTTTGACGATTACTGCGACCTGCTCGGAGAAGCAAAATTCAGCGGTCCCATATCAACGGGAATTGTTGACGGCTTCAATGTAACGATGGTTGACGTAACCAAAGATATTGACAACACAACCTACGGAGTCTACATTATTTATAACCATTCTCTGCTGACTCTGGACATTGCATTCACAAACAATCCCAAGCTGATAACAGGTGAACATTAAAAAGCAAAAGGGGCTGTAAAAAAAAGCGCAGACCGCATAAAACAATATAAATCAAGGGGTTTCGGCAGGTAATAAAACTGCAGAAACCCCTTAAAACATTTAAAAAGTACAAATTGTTATTTATTTTATGTTTTATGCTACGAACAAACCTCGCCACTCGACGTACTTTTGTACGCCATCGGGCAAGCAAAACAAGGCTGAAGCCTTGTTTCTGCTCGGTTTGTCCGTTCTGCATCTTTTTTCCTATCCCCTTAAAAAAGGCTGTAAAAAAACTTTCGTTTTTTACAGCCCCTTTGATTTTATTTATATATAACAACGGTTGAAATGCTTTTTGCGGGTAAATCAATACTTCTCTGCAACGCTCCAAACTCCGTTTTTTCAAGATTTTTTGTTGCATCGGTAACATAAACATCCGCTGATTTATATGCACCGTAAAGCCTGATATTCTGCGGATTTTCAGCATTGTTGATAAGCACAAGCACGGTTTTTTCGCCGTCCGTAAATGCGGTTGATGCAATGTTTGTTTTATCTTCAAAGCTGTCCATAACATCAACTCTGACCATACCCTGCTCTATAAAGCTTGAGAAATGCTTGAAGGCATAGTATCTGTTGTAAATGACAAGCTCGCCGTTTTTGATTTCCATAAGTCCGTCGCCGTTGACGGCTGTCCAGCTTTGCCACGAAACGGCATTCATCAGATTCAGGTCCTGAACGATTATATTTGCCATATAAAGTCCGCTGTCAATCGTTGTTGAGTCAATGGTCATCGGCAATTCGCACCACTCGCTCATTTCAAGCTTTTTGCCGGGATACTGCTCTGCAAATTTTGTTCCGACCTCGGATTTTATCCAATAATTGTTATCAATCCAATAACTGTGTCCGCTGTAAGTATCGCAGAATTCATTCAGAATTTCGCTGGCAAAAAATTTGTCTATGTATTCATAATATCCGGGAGAAAGCTCGCCGCTTTCGGGTCCGCTGAGTTTATACGGCGAATTGCGTGTCTGCATTTCGGTTGCAAAAAGCTCAAGCAGCTCAACGGCTTCGTCTGCCGTGTAATGACAGCCCTCCTGACCGACCCAATCGCCGCCCCACGACCATTGCGGCTCATTGATGGGCGAAATTGCGGTTACGGGATAGCCCTGCGCCACAAACCAATCGGCTATTGTCAGCAAATAATCAACAAACGCCTTATAATTCTCTTTCGGAAGATTGGATGCATTCGGAGTCAGTCCACCCGAAGCGTGACCGCTTGCAGTCATTGAAAAATGGGGGCTGTTGCAGAAAAGGATAACCTCGCTTGCGCCGTATTCAACCGCCATATCGAGCATCCTGCGTGCATTTGCATCGCGGGTGAAATCATATTCATATTCGCCCGTTTCTTCATTCAGGACATAAAAGCTTTCCGTGCGGCGGTTAACATCCCATATGCGGCAATCAGGATTTTCTTTTTCGCCGCCGCCTATGTTGTAACGGTAAACATCAAGCCCCAGACCCGTCTCATCGTCATAGAGAAGTCTTGCAATTTCCCTTGCGGTATCTTCGTCATCAATAGTCTGCGACCACCACGCCGAGCTTGTGCCGAAGGATTCAAAGGTCTGATGCTCCTCGAATCTGTTTACCCCTATGGACTGAGTTTTATCGGAAGTAAAAACGGAAAATGTGAATGCCTGCAGCCAGGCAAGCACAATGCATATATATTTAATCATCATTATTCCCCCTTTTGCTATTTAGTTTAACATTTCAGAAAAAGTGTGTCAATCGGAATATTGACTTTTCCTGCTGAAGTTATATAATTAAAGCAACGAAATTAAGGAGATGTTCCGATGATATTTGACACAGTAAACAATCTTAAGCTCTATTCTGATTTCAACCCCTCATTCGGCGCAATCGCTGAATTCGTTGAGAAAAACGACCTGAAAAACATAGAATGCGGCAGCTATGACGTTGCCGACGGAATCAAGGTAAGCATCTCGGAATATGAGCCTGCAACAGGCGGAAATTACGAGGCACACAGAGATTATCACGACCTCCAACTTGCAATCACGGGCGAGGAAGCAATCGATGTTTTGCCCATTGAATTCGCAAGAAATTCAACGGGTTACAAGCCCGATATTGAATTTTTCACAGAGCAGACAGCCGCCGCAACCCGTGTTGCGCTGACAGAAAACACCTTCGTATTCCTTGCACCTGCCGACACTCACAAGCCCTGCATAAAAATGGGTACGGATAAAATCAAAAAAGCCGTTTTTAAAATCAAAATCTGAGTCCGTGTCACCTGCTGAGAAAATAGCAGGTGACGCTTTGTTTATAATACGGAATAACATAAAACGCAGGCAACACAAGCAAGCAAAGCAGCAGCCAAGGCACAAAACCAAGCTTAAAAATAAATATATCCGCCGCATTGTTTTTGGATTTTCTCACGCTCTCGCTTATTGCATCGGCGGCGGTAAAATCCTTGTAACAAGCGAGATAAAACATAGATTTTGAATATCTCTGAATAAAAATCAGCCAGAAAACAAAGCCTGCAGCGGCAAGAAATGAAAGCCCTGCCGCAACGGCATATGCCGCCTTAAGGCTGACCGTGTCTGTTTTTATCTGACAAGCGAAAATCAGCATTGACAAAACGGGAAGAGCCTCAAAAACAGCAAACCAGAACAGCTTTATAAGAAACAGTCTGACGCACAGGTCGCAGGCATTGAGCATACCCTGAAAACCAATCTGAGTTTTTTCATATTTTCTTCCCCTTGCAAAGCAAACATATTTAATCTGCATAACAAGGCACAGAGGGCTGATCGCCGCAACCGCGGCGGGCAGAGTCAATATCGCCGCAGACACGAGAATTCCGTTGCCTGCAAAGGAAAGATATCTGTCAAAAGCCGCATTTACGAATGAAAAAGCCGCAAAAAACAGCATTGCAATGCCGAGCAGAGGAATGATTTTAAAATATGAGCTGCACATTGCCGCCTTTGCGGAAAGCTTTATTCTTGAATTCATCAAATCACCAAAAAGAAAAAATCGGGAAGCATTACACTTCCCGATTATTTTTTTGCTTTTTCGCTGTTTTATTCAGTTTAGAGACCGATTACCGCCCTGCACTTATCGAGAATTGAAAATACGGTGTCCGTTACGGGCATAACATATTTTTCAAACTTGTCGTAGAACGAGTCGCCCTCGCCGTATTCGGGAGCAACCGCACCCTCCGCAAAGTTACCCATGGGAATCATTCTCAGGTTGGGCTTGTCATTCTGCAAAAACTGTGTGTACGCAGGGTTTGACCATACATCGTAGTATTCATCAGCATACATAAACCAGTAATACATTTCCATTATGCCGTCGTGGGCATTTGAATGGAGCATATCCTTGATAAACCATGTATGCTCGGGCAAAATGCAGGTTGAAGCGTCGATAACACCGTCAGGTGAAAGATGATTATGTCCGCAATCCGTGCAAGCCTGCTTGTAGTCATCACCGAGAGTACCGTTAAGAGGAGCAACGGTTGCGCCTGCGGATGCATATTTTGTGTCAACGGTTGCATCGCTGTTGTTATCGAGAGATTCAACAAGAGGTGTTCTCTGAATATTATAACCCGCAACAATCATAACTCTTACACCGTTATCAATTGCACCGTTAAGGATTTCGTCTGCTCTGCCCTGAATCTGATAGTGGTAATAATCCGCCTTTGCGATAAGACCTGCCTGAGTTTCAGGGTCAAGGTTAATTGCCTTTGCGCTTTCGTATGAACAGTCGGGAACAAATGCCCAGAGTCCGAGCAGAGTGCCGAAAACAGGAGTCATCAGCTCGTCAAAAACTCTCTCCTGAAGATTATCGAGAAGGTCTTCACCGAAGCCGAGAACTATATCAACAAGTCCGCTGTAATAAAGCATATTAAAAAGCACCCAGAGTGCGGTATCCCCTGCCGTAAAGGGAGGATAGCCGTCGGTTGCGTAGTCAAGCAATGCCCTTGAATCGAGAGCAAGCTTTCTGTTGAGCAAATCGCCCGCAACATCCGTTCCAAGGAGAGGACAGCTCTGGAAAACGCAGGCATCCACATCGTCATAGCCGTACTCATTGAAATAGGCAAGGGTAACAACGCCGCCCATTGACGATGCGCGGAAGTTAACCATATTGTGACCCGTAAGAGTCTTTACGTGCTGAACAAATTCATCAAGCTGACCTGCAACCTCAACGGGGTCAAGTCGCCAGTCATAATGGAAATAATACTGCTCGCCCTTGCCGTGCTTTGTTTCGGTGGGCAAATCAATTGAAACGGAAACATTGGGCAGTGAGTTGCCGTCGCCGTCAAGCGCCATTGCGCCGAAAGCATCATAAACGGCGTCAATAAGGCTGTCGCCGAAGCTGTCATAATCCTTGAAAAGGAGCAAGCCGAAAAGAGACGGAACAAGCTTCAGCACAAGGGAAACAATCGTATCCGTTGCAGGTCTGAAAAGCGTTCTCTGGCTTTCCGTGCCGTAGTTTTCATAAATATCCGTGTTGCCGAGAGGTCCGACATAAATTATCGGCAGCTCTCCGCAATTGCACTCACCGTTTGCCGCAGCAGCCATAGGTGACATTACGGAAAAAATCATAATCGCCGAAAGGATTAATGCAATAATCTTTTTCAATTCAATCATTCCTTTTGGGCTTACGCCCCTTTTTTATTCAGTTTATCACAAAAGAAATGAATACACAACACATATTTTTCATAGTTAATATATTTTTTTAATTATTATTGCAAATACATACATATTTGTGTTACAATACCCGCAATGAGAGGATGATTGAATTGACGGAAACAAAAAACAATCAGGCAGGTCTTAAAATAAACAAAAAGACCGTTATACTTATCTGCGTGCTTCTTGCGGCGATTATGGCATTCGCAGGCGTGCTGACTCAGGTTTTGCCCCGAGGAATGTATCAGACCGATGCCGACGGCGCAATAATAAACGGAACATACACACAAATCGAGGATAAGCTCCCCATATGGAAGATTTTCCTTGCACCGATTCTTGTTTTCGGCTCAGAAACGGCGCTGACGGGTGTTGGAATAATCCTGATAATCACGCTCATCGGCGGAACATTCCTTATCCTTGATAAATGCAGCGTACTGAAATACATAATGGCAACCATAATCAAAAAGTTCGGCAAACGCAAATATCTCCTGCTCAACCTTATGACTCTTGCCTGCATGGTTTTAAGCTCAACGGCAGGAATACTTGAAGAATCCGTTACCCTTGTGCCGATTGCCGTTGCAATCTCTCTTGCACTTGGCTGGGATTCCTTCGTAGGTCTCGGAATGAGCCTTATTGCAGTTGCATTCGGCTTCACCGCCGCAACATTCAACCCGTTCAATGTTGTTACCGTTCAAAAAATGGCGGACATCCCTGTTTTTTCGGGTACGGGCTACAGAATAATCGTATTTCTGGCTGTTTATGCCGTGCTTGCAGGCTTTATGACGGCATATGCCAAAAAAATCGAAAAAAATCCGCAGAAATCAATGTGCTACGAAACAGACATTGCTTTGCGCGAAAAATATAACCTTGACGACAGCATCGCCGTGCTTGAAAACGCACAGATAAAGAAGGCTTCAAAGGCATTTATCTGTTGCCTTGGCGGTGTACTTGCGTGCATCATTGCCGATTTTGTTCTCGGTGCGGAAGGCGCAATCTCTCTCCCCGGTATGGCAATCCTCTTTTTTGTCGGCGGTATGCTCGCAGGCAAATTCTCGGGTATGAACGGCAAACAGCTCTTCAAAGAATTCGGCGAAGGCGTAAAAACGGTTGCACCCATTGTACCCGTTATTCTCATCATTCTTTCAATCACATTCATTCTCGATGAAGGTAATATAATCCCCACAATTCTTAATTATGTTTATAATCTCATCAGCGGTCTTTCTCCCTATTGGGCAATACTGATGCTGTTTGTATTCATTGTTGTTCTTGAATTCTTTGTGGGAAGCGGCACGGCAAAGGCGTTCCTTGTTATGCCCATCATTCTTCCTCTTGCAGATATGGTAAATGTTACCCGACAGAGCGTTACTCTTGCATTCTGCCTCGGCGACGGCTTCACGAATCTGCTTTATCCCACAAGCGGAATTATGATTATCGCAATAGGTCTTGTTAATATTTCTTACGGAAAATGGCTCAAATTCTCCTGGAAGCTGTTCGCACTCGAAGGCATTGTTTCCGTTGCGCTGATGCTTATTGCAATTGCCATAAATTACTCATAAGGTGATAAAAATGAAATTCAAATTCAATTCTGACGGCAAATTCAGAATTCTTCTTTTCGGCGACATTCACGAACACGAGGATTTTGAAACTAACCCGAAATTCAAAGATATGAATAAGCTGATGAACGCCGCGCTTGACGATATGAAGCCCGACCTGTGCGTTCTTCTCGGCGATAACTGCGACACAAAGGTTTACAGAGATAACCCCGATTTATTCAGAAGAATGCTGGCGGCGGTTGTTGAGCCGATGATAAGCAGAAACATTCCCGTGGCGGCGGTACTTGGCAACCACGAGCACGACAACGGATTTGAGGACGAGATTGTTGCGGAATACGGCAAGCTCGGCATAATCACCCGCAACGATGCACCCGCAGAGGTTACGGGCAACGCAAACTTCAAGGAAATTGTTTATTCATCCGACGGCAAAACTCCGCTTTTCTGTCTTTGGTTCATTGACTCCAATAACTGCCACGAAAACAGAGAGATTTCGCATTACGACTATGTTCATACAGACCAGATAGAATGGTTTGAGGAGGAAAGCGCAAAGCTCAGGGAACTCAACGGCGGAAAGCCGATGCCCTCATTTGTTTTTCAGCATACACCCGTTCCCGAGGAATACGAGCTTCTTCGCAAGGCTCATTTCTGGGAGCTTCCCGTTGCCGTAAGAGGCTACAACACAAAAAGAAAAACTTTTTATGTAGGCAAAAAAGGTACTGCAGACTATGTAGGCGAAGGTCCCTGCTCACCCGATGTGAACAACGGTCAGTTTGAAAGTTGGAAAAAGGTTGGCGGTGTGCTTGGCGCATTCTTCGGTCACGACCATCTCAACGATTTTTCAGGCTTCGTTGACGGCATATTTATTGCGCAGCACAAAACGGGCGGTTTCCGTGCATATACAGACGGCTGCCGCAGTTGCGTAAGACTTGTTACTCTTGACGAAAAGAATCTCAACAAATTTGAGCAGAAACTCAAGCGATTCAAAGAATTCGGACTCAAGAGCGAAAGCCTCGGTTTTGTTATGAGGCACTTCACGGACAGACAGGTTATCACAGGACATGTGCTTGGCTACAGCGCACTTATTGTTGCAGGTGTGACGGGCATTGCATTCCTGATAAAATATCTTATTGAAAGATTCGGAGGTTAACATTATGTCAGACAACAAAAAACTCAGCCCCTCCCTTCTTATGAACATTATCCTTTTCGGATTTATGGGTCAGGTTGCATGGGCGGTAGAAAACAACTTTTTTAATCTCTATATGCTGAAAATCGGCGGCGATATGCACGATATTTCCGTTATGATCGGTGTCAGCGCAATCGTTGCTTTCCTCACAACGCTCTTTATGGGCAGCCTCAGCGATAAAATCAACAAGCGCAAGATTTTTATCTGCGGCGGTTACATCCTCTGGGGTCTGACGGTTATTGCTTTTGCAATCATCAACCCCGAAACTATCGCAAAGATTATGGGTACGGATATCGGCTCAGCTGTTTCGGCAACCGTTATTCTTGTTATCATAATGGACGGTCTTATGACATTTATGGGTTCAACAAGTAACGACGCCGCATTCAACGCATGGATAACAGATATCGGCACATCTTCAAACAGATCAAAAATCGAATCTCTGCTTGCAATCATCCCCGTTATTGCAACCCTTGCCGTTACAGGCTCATTCGGTGCAATTTTCGGAGATAATAAAAACGTCGGTCAGAGAGAATACTCGCTTTATTTCCTTATTCTCGGCACTATCGTTACCGTTTGCGGTATCATCGGCATTTTCTCCGTCAAGGAATCAAGAACAAACGTAAAAACAACGGCAGGCTTTGTTGAGACTCTTGTTTACGGCTTCAAGCCTTCTGTTATAAAGAACAACAAGAGACTTTATATTTCGCTTGTTTGTATGGGCGTTTTCTCGATTTCGAGCCAGGTTTTCTTCCCCTATATTTTTATTTATCTCGATAAGCATGTTGATATGTCGGCTCTCGGCTCAATGCTCACTCCCGGCGTTATTGTTTTCTCGGCAATCTTCGCCCTTGCGCTTATCGGTACGCTCGTTTACATCATAATTATGAGCGACAAAAAAGGCAAAGCGCCTTATCTCTACCCCGCAGTTGTTCTTTATCTTATCGGACTTGTTCTTGTCTTCTTTGCGGATGACAATATCCTCTATTTCATTCTTTCGGCACTCGTTACACTTGTCGGCTACGGACTGCTTATGATTATGCTCGGCGCCGCTGTACGCGATTTCACTCCCGAGGACAAAACCGGTCAGCTTCAGGGCATCAGAATGATATTCTCCGTTCTTCTGCCTATGCTTATCGGTCCTACGGTTGCAGAAAAAATCTCAACCGCATATTCCGCAACAACATATATCAACGATTACGGCGAAACTCTCCCCACCCCCGCACCTCATATTTTCCTTGCATCTGCGGCAATCGGCGTTGTTATAGTTGTTCCTCTCTACTTCCTTTCAAAGGAATTCAAAAAGCAGAAATCACAGCAATAATTTGAGAATACAAAGAAGGTATTTTTGAAATGCAGATTATAATTGTCGGTTTGGGCAAGCTCGGAATCACATTGACAAAGCAGCTTGTCAAGGAAGGTCACAGCATTACTGTTGTGGACACAAATAACGATAAACTGACCAATACCGTTGACACTTATGATGTTATGGGGGTTTGCGGAAACGGTGCAACCTGCGAAACTCTTGAAATCGCAGGTGCATCAAAAGCAAAGCTCATCATTGCCGCAACCGCATCGGACGAAATGAACATTCTTTGCTGCCTTATCGCAAACAGAATGGGTACTGAAAACACAATCGCCCGAGTGCGCAACCCCGACTATGCGGCGCAGATGCAGTTTCTGCGCAACGAACTCGGAATCAGTATGATTGTTAACCCCGAGTTTGAAACGGCAAACGAAATTTCACGAATCATACGCTTCCCCTCTGCGGCTAACCTCGATTCATTTGCAAGAGGCAAAATCGAAATTGCAAGCATCAGAATTCATTCGGACAATGCCCTTTGCGACACTCCCCTCTATGACCTGCGCAAAAAGAGCAAGGCAAAGGTGCTTGTCTGCGCCGTGCAGAGGGATGACGAGGTCTTTATCCCCTCGGGTGACTTTGTTATCAGATGCGATGACACGGTAAGCATAACAGGCACAAGAGCAGAGCTTTCTCTGTTTATGAAGCAGACGGGCGTTTATAAGCAAAAAATCAAAAATGTTATGATTATCGGCGGCGGCAGAATAGGATATTACCTTGCAAAGCTCCTTTCGGGTACGGGCAGAAACATCAAGCTTATTGAGCAGAACGATGCCCGTTGCTATCATCTTGCCGATATGCTGGATGATGTTACAGTTGTTCACGGCGACGGCACAGACCAGGATTTGCTTGACGAGCAGGGTCTTGAAATGCAGGATGCGCTTGTATCCCTTACGGGAATTGACGAAGAAAACATCATCGTTTCAATGTATGCCGAATCAAAAGGCATAAATAAGGTCATAACAAAAATCAACCGTCATTCCTATTCTATTCTTACGGATATCGGACTTGAAACAATTGTTTCACCTCAGATTGCCGCGGGTAATCTTGTTACCCGCTATGTCCGTGCGCTCCATAATTCCGCAGGCAATTCGCAGATTCAGACTTTGCACAAGCTTGTCAACGGCAAGGTTGAGGCGGTTGAATTCATCGTTCCCGACGATGCAGGCTACAAGAACATTCCGTTCAAGGACCTGAATATTCTGCCTAACATTCTTATCGGTTGCATTATCCGCAACGGCAAGACGATTTTCCCCGGCGGTGACGATGTTATGAAAGCAAACGACAGCGTTATCGTTGTTACGGCAGGCAGAATCATCGAAGACCTTCACGATATTTTCGTCTGATTCTTCGGAGGAACAGTATGAACTACAGAATGATATCGTATTACATCGGCAGAATTCTGCTTATTGAGGCGCTTCTGCTGGCATTCCCTGCTTTAGGTGCGCTCATTTACGGCGAAAACACCCTGCTCTCCTTTGCAATCACAATCGGCGCACTGACTCTGACAGGGTTAATCGCAGTAAGTAAAAAGCCCGAAAAAACAGCAATTTACGCCAAGGAAGGCTATGTTATCGTTGCTCTTACCTGGATATTGATGTCTCTTTTCGGTGCACTTCCGTTTTTCATCAGTGGTAATATTCCGAACTTTACAGATGCATTTTTTGAAACGGTTTCAGGCTTCACAACAACGGGCTCAACCATTCTTCGCAATGTTGAGGCTATGCCCAAAAGTCTGCTTTTCTGGCGCAGTTTCACTCATTGGATAGGCGGTATGGGTATCCTTGTTTTTGTTATTGCGATTATGCCCAAAACCGAAAATTCATCAATGCATGTTATGAGAGCCGAGGTACCCGGACCAACCGTCGGCAAGCTTGTTTCAAAGCTGCGTGCATCGGCACGGATTCTTTACGGCATTTACTGCGTTCTTACCGCCGCACAGGTTATTATGCTTCTCGCAGGCGGAATGCCCCTTTTTGACAGCCTTGTGAATTCATTTGCAACTGCAGGCACGGGCGGATTTTCCGTGCTGAATAACAGCATTGAAGGCTACAACAGCGTTTATTCCGAAATGGTAATCGCCGTGTTTATGCTCCTTTTCGGTGTGAACTTCAACCTTTATTATATGTTCCTCGTAAAGCAGGGCAAGCAGGCAATAAAGAGCGAAGAACTTCGCTGGTATATAGGCATTATCGCCGCCGCTGTTCTGATTATCGCAGCAAGTCTTTACACCACAAAGAACGACGGACTTGCCGAATCCTTCCGCTATGCCTTCTTCCAGGTTTCGTCAATAATTACCACAACGGGCTTTTCCACGGCAAACTTCAACACCTGGCCCGTAATCGCAAAATTCGTGCTTTTGTTCCTAATGTTTGTGGGAGCCTGCGCAGGCTCAACGGGCGGCGGAATCAAGGTTTCAAGGCTTGTTATACTTGTTAAAAGCGGTCTTCGCGACATTAAGAAATCAATTAATCCCCGAAGCATTGAAACGGTTAAAATAGACAAAAGAACCGTTGACGAACCCGTTGTAAAGAGCGTTTCAGTTTTCTTTGCAACCTATTTGCTGCTGATTGCAGGCGCTTCCCTCATCGTTTCGCTTGACGGATTTGATTTTGAGACAACTCTCACATCCGTCATCGCTTGCATAAGCAACATCGGTCCCGGACTCGGTGCAGTCGGTCCGTACGGAAATTTTGCTGATTTCTCAATGCTCAGCAAGCTGACATTGAGCTTCACAATGCTCGCCGGCAGACTTGAGCTTATACCGATGCTTATGCTGTTCTCACCGTATGCGTGGGCAAGAAAATATTCATAAAATCAAAACCTCGGATTTCATAATCAGAAATCCGAGGTTGTTTTATTTTATCTTTGTTATTTTATTACCTTTTACAAGATATGCATTTTGCGCAAGGTCGATTATGGGCTGGTCATTGAGCGAATCGGTATAGAAATTCTCAATAACCGCATCGGGATAGCGCGCTTTGAAAGCCTTGACCTTGTTTTCGCGGAAGCAGAAATTGATTATTCTGAAGCTTTCTCTGTCCGTTTCGGTGGCAACTATGTTTTTTATCCCCGTTCTTCTGCCCATTTCCTCAAGCACAATATCAAACCCTGCGGAAAGAATAACATCGTCATCCTTTCTGATATCGGCATAAAACGGCTTTATTTTGCAAAGGTGAGTATCCCAGAATTTCACGATATCTCCCTGCAAATCCTCAATACCTCTGCAATAGCTTTCAACGAGAGTGCCGTATTCGCTCAGGGCTTGGTCAATGGTTATTTTCCTTGCCTTGTATTTAAGCAGCGCAACGATAACCTTCGGCACATACGCAATAAGCTTCGGGTCGCGTTTCATAAAATAAACAAAAAAATCTATCGCGGATTCGCCTTTGTAAATCGTGTTATCAAAATCATAAACATTCATATAATTCACCCGCTTTATTTTTTCAGAATATCCCCTTTTTTCATAAAGCGGATGTGAAGAGCCGTTGAAAGATACTTTGCGGTCTGCAAAAAGGAATTGCTTGATTTTCCCTGCTTTCTGCCGTAGCAATTTGTGGGTACCTCAACAAACTCGCAGCCAATTCTCAAAGGCTTGAGAACAAGCTCCAACAGCAACGGAAATTCATTGCTTTCAAAATTGATTGACTTATAGACATCGGCAGGCGCAATCTGAAACGGAATTGTGTAATCCGTAAGCTTGCCGCCAAAAAGCACCGACAAAAATTTCTGCGCCGCAAAATTGAACGCAAGCTTTATCGGATTATATCCGCTGAAATTACAGCCCTTAAGCCACCTTGATGCGGAAATAACGGCATCGGGCTGAGCCTTTGCCCGCTCAATCATTTCGGGAATAAGCTTTATATCAAGGGCAAGGTCGGAATCCACGGTTATACAATGTGTCCCCTTTGCCATTTCAATAAACTCCTTGATAAAGCCCATTCGGGGAAGAATCTGCTTATATGCCGTAATCGGCACATCACAGCGGATTTCGCAAAGCTCTTCAATAACCGCAAGGCATTCGGGTGTTACTCTGTCAGGATAAAAAATAATTATTTCGGCAAGGTCGCTCGTATTGCAGGTTTCCAATATGGTCAAAACGGTTTCACGCAGGCTGTCCGTTTCCGTTACCGCCCCCGTTAAAATCGAAACCTTAAATTCTTCCACATCCTCACCGCCCGAAAATTATTTTATAAACTCAACCGTAACATCTTCTCTTGAGTTGGTGCAAAGCGTTGCACTCCTGCGCTTGCCGAACCAGATTATTTCTCTTGCATATTCCGCCCAATTATCGATTCTTTTTTCAAGAACAACAGAAATTCTGTTTTTCTTCTTTTCAAGCGGCAGATATTTATCGTCATAAATCCTTTGAAAATAATTATAGAAATCATAATCGGATTCAAATTCAATTTTTTCCGTACAAGGCAGACGAAGAATTTTCTGCTGATAATTGAGAAGCTCACCGTAAACCGAAGCATCGATTCCGAGAGATTTTATAAAATCATTGATATCTGCCCAGAAAACATCGCGGTTATAAATGAGGTCAAGGAAAATTCCTTCCTCAAAATACCAGCCCACATTGCTGAAAATATCCTTCTGATAGCACCAATCGGAAACCTCTGTATTCTCGGTTTTCCAGCGTATTTCCTCAAACAGCTTATAAATATACTTGCTTTCATCGCTGAAGATGTAATCAAGAAGTCTGTTATAGAAATCATAATAGCTTATGCCAAGCTCATACCTGGCATAAATCGCAAAACAACGAAGCAGACCAAGGTGATGGAAGCTCTGCAGGCACACGGAAAACATATTTGCCTTGACCCACATTTCCTTGCTCATATCCTTGGTTTCAACCACAACATCGTAATATTCCTGCACTCCGTTGAAATTGGCGTGATAATGAATACCGTGAAGGGGCTGACGCTCCCAACGAATGCCGTATTTTTCTTTATATTCCTTGCCTGCAAGGGGTGAATTGCAATAAACCTGACAGGTATAAACCGTCATTGAATTATGCTGACCGTTTTCAAGCAAACGGCAAAGACCGTTGCAGAAGCTGTCATAGGTTTCACCCGGCATTCCGAGAATAAGCTCCGTATAGGTCGGGATTTTTTCCTCGGCATATTTTGCGGTCAGGTTTGAATAATGCTCAAGAGTCAGATTTTTTCTGCCTATATTCTCAAGAGTCTGAGGATCGAGAGACTGATAGGCAAGGGTTACGCCCTTGTCAATACCGCTGTGATTGAGAATTTTTCCGATTTCAAAAACAGTTTCATCGCTGTTTTTGGCATAGCAGGGCTTAAAAACCTGAGGATAGCCGTTTTTTCTGTTTGTTTCAAGAATAAGATTTGCAATTTCAACATCACGCTTTTCAATGCCGAAATTTGCATCCGCACAGTAGCAATAAGGAATTTTATGCTCGGATATCCACTTGATATCCTGCTTTATTCTCTCCATTGAAAACAGTCGGATTTTCTTTGTGAAGCACCAATCGCAGAATGCGCAGGAATAGGGACAGCCTCTGTTTGTTTCCAGCGTTGCGTGGAAATTAACCCTCGGATATTCCTCAAGCATACGGTCAAAAAGACCTGCTGCATAGGGTGAAGGATAATTTGTGATATCATAAATCCTCTTTTTTTCCGTTGTTACGATTTCTCCGCCCTCGCGGTATGAAATATCGGGAATCTGCCTCAGGCTTTCACCTTTGTTGAGCGCTTTGAGAAGCATCGCAAAGGGCTCCTCGCCCTCGGAATGCATAAGTACATCGATAAACCCGTATTTTTCGAGCAGGCTTTCGTCATCGGGTACATTGTGACCTCCGAAAACAACGGTACACTCGGGATATTTATCTTTTATAAGCTTTGCAAGAGTAAGATTATACTCCATATTCCAGATATAGCAAGAGAAACCTACAACAGCGGGGTCAACGATTTTTGCAAGAGATTCCTCAATTTTAAGGCGCATATAGAGCAAATCGGCAAGTTCATAATTCTCCGAAATTTCTTTATCTGCCCACGAATATGCGGCAAGGCAGCCCGCCGCATAAGGCAGGTATGCAACAACCTCGCTGAATGTCACATTTATCTGCAAAAGATACACTTTTTGTTTGTTCATAACGGTTTATTACACCTCAGTATTTAACACATATACATATTAAAGTATATCACCCATATATTTTTTTGTCAAGAAAACGGACTGCTCACAGAATGAACAGTCCGTTAATTTCAGCTTGCGTTTTTGGGGTTTGTAACCTTGGGAGGCGGTGCCATTTTGGCTCGCTTACTGTTGGGATTACGCTCAATCAAAGGCTCTGCGCCGTCATTGACGCTTGCCGCCGTTATGCACACTCTCTCAACCGTGGGGTCAGAGGGTACATCGTACATAACCGACATAAGCACGCCTTCGATAATCGAGCGCAGACCTCTTGCACCCGTCTTTTTCTCAAGAGCCTTTTCGGCAATTGCTTCAAGCGCGCTGAGGTCAAAATCAAGCTCAACATCATCAAGCTTGAAAAGCTCCTTATACTGCTTGACAACGGCATTCTTGGGCTTTGTGAGAATCTCAACAAGCGCATCGCGGTCAAGCTCCTGCAATGTGGTTATAACGGGGAGTCTGCCGACAAGCTCGGGAATAATGCCGAACTTTACGAGGTCCTGCTGAATAACCTTTGCCATTACATTCTCTTTTGCCGCTTCAGCCTTGCTCTTTATCTGAGCGCCGAAGCCGAGGGCTGTACCCTCGGAACGCTTCTCGATAATCTTTTCGATTCCGTCAAACGCACCGCCGCAGATAAACAGAATATTTGATGTGTCTATCTGGATGAACTCCTGCTGAGGATGCTTTCTGCCGCCCTGAGGAGGAACATTTGCAACCGTGCCTTCAATTATCTTAAGGAGTGCCTGCTGAACACCTTCGCCGCTGACATCTCTTGTTATTGACGGATTTTCGCTCTTACGGGCAATTTTATCTATTTCATCAACATAGATAATGCCTCTCTCGGCACGCTCAACATCAAAATCAGCCGCCTGAATAATTCTGAGCAGAATATTCTCAACATCTTCGCCGACATAGCCCGCTTCCGTGAGGGTTGTTGCATCCGCAATAGCGAAAGGAACATCAAGAATTTTTGCAAGCGTCTGAGCGAGCATTGTTTTGCCTACACCGGTAGGACCGAGCAGCAGAATGTTACTCTTCTGAATTTCAACATCAGAGGTACCCTTACTGCCGATTCTCTTATAGTGGTTATAAACTGCAACGCTCAGGGCGATTTTTGCCGCTTCCTGACCGATAACATATTCATCAAGCTTCGCCTTGATTTCGTGAGGCTTGGGAAGCGATGCAGAATCAAAATCGCTGTGGTTATGAACAGGCTCGGAATCGATTATCGAGCAGCAAAGCTCAACGCACTCGTTGCAGATATATACATTGGGACCTGCTATAAGCTTATCAACCTGGTCCTGCGTTTTATGGCAGAACGAGCAGGAAACCCTTCTTTCGTCATCTCTGGGCATCTTTTGCCTCCTGTGTCAGTTATCTTTTTGCAATTACTTTGTCAACAAGGCCGTATTCCATAGCCTCCTGAGCGGTGAGATAGTTGTCTCTCTCTGTATCTCTTGCGATTTCTTCGATTGATCTGCCTGTGTTTTCGGCAAGAATTCTGTTCAGCTTTTCTCTTGTCTTAAGAATATGGTCAGCAACAATCTTGATTTCGGTTGCCTGACCTCTTGCGCCGCCGAGAGGCTGATGAATCATAATTTCGCTGTTGGGCAGAGCAAATCTTTTGCCCTTTGCGCCCGATGAAAGCAGGAATGCACCCATCGAAGCCGCCATACCCATGCAGATGGTTGAAACATCACACTTGATATACTGCATTGTGTCATAAATTGCCATACCTGCAGTTACCGAGCCGCCGGGGCTGTTGATATAAAGGCTGATATCCTTATCGGGATCCTGACTTTCAAGGAAAAGGAGCTGTGCAACAACAATGCTTGCCGTTGTGTCATTCACCTCGTCAGAAAGAACGATAATTCTGTCGTTAAGAAGGCGTGAAAAAATATCATATGAACGCTCGCCTCTGTTAGTCTGTTCAACAACATACGGTACCAATGCCATAAAAATTCAATCCTTTCTCCGCATCTGATTATACTTTTTAAAAGTATAAATAAACCGGCTTTGACACCGGTTTATTTTGTATGCTTATATTTTAAGTATAGTAGGATTCAGCGCAGATTATTCAGCTGCTTCTTCCTTCTTTTCTGCTGCTTTCTTTGTTGTCTTCTTTGCAGCGGGCTTCTTTGCGGGCTTTGCTTCATCAGCAGCCTCACCCTCTGCAGGTGCAGCTTCCTTCTTCTTGGTTGTTCTCTTTGAAGCAGGCTTCTTTGCCTTTGCTGAATCGATTACAAGCTTGATTGCATCCTGCTTTACAAGCTCTGCAGCAACTGTTGCTTCGGGAACAAGCTCCTTAATCTTTTCAACATCAAGATGATACATCTCTGCCATCTTTGCATATTCAGCTTCAATAGCTTCTGCTGATGCTGTGAGACCTTCAAGCTCAATAATCTTTTCGATAGCAAGGTCAATCTTAACCTCTGTAACTGCGCGCTCCTTCATCTGAGCCTCAAATGCAGCCTTGTCCATTCCCATATACATAAGGTATGTGTCAAGGTCGATGCCCTGCTGAGCAATTCTCTGTGCAAATGAATCAACATCTTCCTTTGCTCTGTTGTCATACATGCACTCGGGAATTTCGCCCTCAACATTTTCAACAAGAACATCGATAACTGCATCTTCAAATGCGTTCTGAGCGCTCTCCTGCTTTCTCTTGAGGATATCTTCCTCAACGCCCTTCTTGAGATCAGCTACTGTTTCGTATTCGCCCATATCCTTTGCGAATTCGTCATCAAGCTCGGGAAGCTCCTTAACCTTGATTTCGTGAAGCTTAATCTTGAAAACAGCTGCCTTTGATGCAAGCTCGGGTGCATATGCCTCGGGGAATGTAACGTTTACATCGAACTCTTCGCCGATTGAGTGACCGATAATCTGTTCTTCAAAGCCGGGGATGAATGAGCCTGAGCCGATTGTAAGCTCATACTTCTCTGCCTTGCCGCCGTCAAATGCAACGCCGTCAACAAAGCCTTCGAAATCGATAACGGTGATGTCGCCGTCCTTTGCAGCTCTGTCATCAACGCTGATGATTCTTGCGCTTCTCTCGAGCATACTCTCGATTTCCTGCTCAACTTCTTCCTTTGTAACCTTTGAGTCAGCCTTTTCTGCTGTAAGACCCTTATAAGCTTTAAGAGTGATTTCGGGCTTTACGGTTACATTGAAGGTCATTACAACGCCTTCTTCTTTGCTCATTGTCTTAACATCGAAATCCTTGGGTGAATCAACGGGAACGATGCCTGCTTCTTCATATGCAGCCTGAACAGCGTCAGGGAAAACGATATCAAGAGCATCCTCAAAGAAAACTTCCTGACCGTAGAGCTTCTCAATCATCATAAGAGGAGCCTTGCCCTTACGGAAGCCGGGAATCTGAATTGACTTTCTCTGCTTGAGATATGCCTGCTGAATCGCAGCTCTGAAATCCTCAGCCGCAATAGCAATCTCAACTGAATAAGTGTTTGTTTCTGTCTTGTTTGCTGATACTAAACTCATTTTAGAATTCCTCCAATTCTACTTTTACCCGTAAATTATAGCAAATAAATTTACAAATTTCTATATATATTTGTATTTATTTATAATTTCTTGTTTTTAGTTAAATTTTCCGTTTTTTTATGCCGTGTTTTGGGCATATTGCCAAATATCAATATACCAAAGCAGGGCAAAACTGCAGAAAATCGCTTGAAATAAGGGAAAATCTGATTCCGTCACTCTCGCCGATAAATGCACCTGCGTGGGAATAGGAATGAAGATGACCGTAATAACATCTCGTTATTTTTTCCTCAACAAGAACATTGTAAATCTCATCGCATTTCTGAGTTATGTTAAGCGGCGGATAATGAAGAAAAACAACAGGCTCAAGCCCCGTTTCCTTTGCGGCAGCTATTGAAGCGCGCAGTCTGCCCGCCTCACGAAGCACAACCTTTTTATCCGCATCGCTTTCCGCATCAAAAAACCAGCCTCTTGTGCCGCAAATTGCAAAATCTCCCGCCGTATAGGCATTGTTATGGAGAATATTGAGAGTGGTCAGCGAATGCTTTTCAAAAAATTCATCGGATTTTTTCTTGGTTGCCCACCAATAATCGTGATTGCCCTTAAGAATTATTTTTTTGCCCGGCAAGGAATCGAGAAACCTGAAATCCTCAAGCCCTTCATCAAGATTCATACACCAGGATATATCGCCTGCAACAACAACCGTATCGCCGTCACGCACAAGCCTGCGCCAATTATTTTCAAGCCGCTGTTCATAATCCGTCCAGCCGCCGAAAATATTCATCGACTTGCCCGTAGCAAGCGAAAGATGCGTATCTCCGATTGCAAAAAGTGCCATAGACATATCCTTTCCAAAAATATTTGAGCGCAAACCGTACATAATAGAAATGCGGAGTTATTCCGTTATATAACGAAAGGAGATCTGCGAAATGAATAACGAAATCGGTGCAATCACCTGCTTTGCAAAAAACTGCATTTACCACAAGGGCAACACATCCTGCACAGCAGGCACAATTGAGGTTGGCAATTCATCCGCCTGCAAATGCGGCGAAACACAATGCTCAACCTTCAAGCTTAACGATAATGCCGTTAATCAGCCCAGAGGTTGCTGCGATTAAATTCCCAGCATATCAAAAACAACGCCGTCCATTGCATCTTTTGAGCAGCAGCCGTCAAATCTGACAGCCTTGTTGCGCAGGTTTGCAAGCTGTTCGGGGCATTCTTTGCCCGTTACCTCTGCAAGGCGTTCAACCATTTCAAACTCGTCAAGTCCCTCTGTTCCGCCTGCAACGGCTTCAAGCACGGCTGCGCTGAACTTGAAGGGGCTTGCAGTTGAAGCAATTACGGCAGGTGTTGAATCACCTGTCTTTTCTTTATAGTCATAGTATACCTTGACTGCAACCGCTGTATGTGTGTCGCAAAGGTAGCCCTTATCCTTGAAAATCTTTGCAATTGTTGCTTTTGTTTCCTCATCGTCGCAGCAGCCTGCATCGAAAAGAGCCTTTATGCTCTCAAGAGTTGCGGAATCAACCTCATACTTGCCGCCGTCGCTGAGCTGCTTCATCCATGTCTTTACATTTTCGCTGCCGCTGACGGAATAAAGAAGTCTTTCAAGGTTACTTGAAATAAGGATATCCATTGAAGGTGAAATTGTTGTAAAGAATTCACGGTTTCTGTTATATACACCCGTAGTAAGGAACTCGGTAAGAACGGAATTGCTGTTTGAAGCGCAGATAAGCTTCTTTACGGGCAGACCCATTTCTCTTGCGTAGTAAGCCGCAAGGATGTTGCCGAAGTTACCCGTAGGAACAACAACATTGATTTCATCCCCTGCCTTGATTTCGCCGTTTGCAAGCAAATCGCAATAAGCAGAGAAATAATAAACAATTTGAGGACAGAGTCTGCCCCAGTTGATTGAGTTTGCAGATGAGAATGCCATTGAATTTTCCGCAAGCTTTTCGCCGATTGCCTTATCGGTGAAAATGCGCTTTACGCCGCTCTGTGCATCGTCAAAATTACCTTCGATAGCGCAAACGGAAACATTGTTGCCTTCCTGAGTGCACATCTGAAGCTTCTGCATGGGGCTTACGCCGTCGCTGGGATAGAAAACAAGAATCTGTGTGTTTTCAACATCCTTGAAGCCCTCAAGCGCAGCCTTGCCCGTGTCGCCCGAAGTTGCAACAAGAATAACTATTTTTGTTCCCTTTGCAGCCTTACCGCTGGAAACGGTGAGAAGTCTGGGAAGAATCTGCAGAGCCATATCCTTGAAAGCACAGGTGGGACCCTTGAAAAGCTCAAGAATATGCACACCGTCTTCAATTTTTGCAAGAGGCGCAACCTTTGCATCGGAGAAGCCCGTCTCATACGCACCCTTTACGCAGGAGTCAACCTCCGCCTCTGTAAAATCGGTTAGAAAAAGAGAAAGTATTGACTTTGCTCTGCCGATATAATCAAGCTCCGCAAGCTTTGAAATTGTATTGATTGAAACCTTGGGAAGGCTTTCAGGCACGAAAAGTCCGCCCTCTGCGGAAATGCCTTTTGTGATAGCCTGAGAAGCAGTAACCTTGACCGCAGTATCTCTTGTGCTTACATAATTCATTAAAACATCATCCTTTTCGGAAATAATTCATAATATTGTATCATATATTTTTGATTTTGTAAAATATTTTCGAAGATTTTTTCTGTATAAGCAAGAAATTTATTTATCCTGCAACAAAAAAGCAGACCTGAACAATTACACTTTTGTGTTATATTTGTAAAGCTATATACCTTTACATCGTTCTGTATTTATCTGTTTTGAGCTGATTTTACAAATAACTCGCAATCAATATGCGCCCCTTGAACCGTTGATATATCTTGTTTTTCGGGTTTTGATATGCAGGATTTATAATTTTCGTTGTTCAAAATATATTTTTGTTGTTTTCAAAACTGTTCTGTAAAGTTTATATGCTTTACAAGCGTGTTTTTCAAAACTTTTATACAGAGAGGCAAAAAAGTATTTTTTAACCTCAGAATGCATTCTCAATATGGTTTATTCTGACCAATCTGTTGCTGTCATCAACATAAACCTCGCAGACATCAAACTGCATTGCGGCATCAATCTTCATATAAGACACAAAGCTTTTCGCCGCCATTTCGAGCCTGTTTTGCTTGCCTGCATCAACTGCTTCCATAGGTCGGATATGCGTTTTTTCGTTTCTTGTTTTAACCTCAACAAAATATATTCTGCCTCGTTTGCGGGCAATAATGTCAATTTCGCCAAAGCGGCAGACATAGTTTGAGCAAAGTATTTCATACTTTTTATCTCTGAGATAACGGGCGGCATAAACCTCGCCCCATACACCTGTTTTATTCCGTATCATTTGCCTGCACCGATGATTTTGGTGAGAAACGACCTGCGGTGGCAATCCGAAATTCCGTGAGCCTCGAGCATTTCGTAATGAAGCTTTGTGCCGTAGCCCTTATGCTTTTCAAACTGATACTGCGGATATTCTTTTGCAAGCTCAAGCATAAATCTGTCCCTGCTGACCTTGGCAAGAATTGAGGCGGCGGCTATTGAAGGGCTGTTTGCATCGCCCTTGATTATTGTTTCGCCGTCTATCGAAAGAGGAGGCATTCTGTTGCCGTCGATAAGAGCGTAATCCGCAGGCACATCAAGACCTTCAACAGCTTTTCTCATTGCAAGATATGTAGCCTGAAGAATGTTGATTTCATCAATTGTTTTTTCGTCAACGCTTGCAACGCACCAGCTGATTGCCTTCTCTTTTATAACATCAAAAAGCGCCTCACGCTTTTTTTCGGATATTTTCTTTGAATCGTTAAGACCGTCTATAACACAGCCCTCGGGCAGAATAACAGCCGCCGCAAAAACGGGGCCTGCAAGGGGTCCTCTTCCCGCTTCATCAACGCCGCAAACCGCTTTATACCCCTTCTGCACCGCATTAATTTCATACTGATAATCCATAATTACCTCCTGCTGAATTTAAAAACGGGCGACCACAGGTCGCCCCTACTGTTATTTAAGAAACTGTTTATCGATAACCTCATTCAGGATATCGTAAAGATACTGAAGGCTGAAATCGGATGTTTTGCTCAGCACTCCGTGCTTTGACGCAAGTTCTTCTGTGTAAGCCTCAAGAGGGTAAACCCTTATATTTGAACAACCGTAGCCGTAATGGGTAACCACTCCCGAAAACTTAACATTTTCAAGCGCAATTTCACCTGTCGTGTTGTTCTTGACAACCTCAAAATTCAGCATACCGCCAAGCATTCTGGGTCCTCTGTTCTGGGCGGAAATAAAGTTGCCCAATGAATATGCAACAAGAGTTTTTCTGCCGTCACGGTTGGTGATATATTCAACGGGCTGAATAACGTGAGGATGAGTGCCGATAATAACATCCGCCCCCCACATCGCAAGCTTTTCGGCAAGCTCACGCTGGGCATCCGTAGGCTCGTGAGTATATTCATTGCCCCAATGCGCACTCACGATAACAACATCGGCAATTTCCTTTGCCTTTATGATGCGCTGCTGCAGAAGCGATTCATCCGCCGCACGGACAAGTATAACCTCGGAATCGCTGGGCAATGAGAGACCGTTGGCTGAATCCGTGAAGCCGAGATAAGCGATTTT
This sequence comes from Acutalibacteraceae bacterium, assembly GCA_045632815.1. GTDB lineage: Bacteria > Bacillota > Clostridia > Oscillospirales > Acutalibacteraceae > CAG-177. Next base: position 50,194 of record JAZQXJ010000033.1, read on the forward strand.
GACCCCATTCACCTCGTGCATGGGAATATTGCTCATATCCTCTGCGTTGAGATAAGCTCCGCAGGTTATAGCATTTTTGCTTTTCCAGAAATTTATCGCCGAAACAAGACCTTTTTCGCCGCAGTCAAGGGAATGATTGGTTGCGATATTAAACACATCAAAGCCGATTTCAAGCATTTCCTCGCCCACCTCAACAGGCGAATTGAACATAGGATAGCTTGAGACATTATGCTCCGTTGAAATAACGGTTTCCTGATTGAGAATCGCAACATCAGACTCTGCAATATAATCGGCAATTCTCTCATATGCATCGGTAAAATCATAGCCGCCGCTGCTTCTCGCCGCCGCCTGCTCATAAACCGTATCGTGAATAAGATTATCGCCAACCGCCGCAAAGGTTACCCTCGAAAACAGCTCAGCCTGCTGAGTCGTCTGCGTATCGGCATTGGGAGACAAGCCTGCGCTTATATCGGGTCTGGAAGAATCCCTGCCGAAAAATATAACGCTCAATGCAATAATATCAAGAACAATGATTATTGCAATAAAAATCGCCATTCTTTTTTTCATTTTACCACATCTCCGAAAAATCAGTCGAGAGTTAATTTGCCGAGCTTGCCGCTTCTGTATTCATCAAGAAGCATAACTGCGGCTCTTTCCGTATCCGTTTCTCCGCCCTTTATGAGCATTCCCCTTTTTGCGCCGATAAGTTCAAGAAGTTCATAGGGTTCAAGCTCTTCAAAATCGGTAATTTTATATCTTTCGGTAAGTCTTTCGGGGTAATTCTTCTGAAGAACAACAAGAAGCCTTACCGCAATTTCCTGACTGTCGAGAATTTCATCCTTGACCGAGCCGATAAATGCAAGCTTGAAGCCTACTTCGGGGTCCTCGAATTTGGGCCAGAGTACACCGGGGGTATCAAGCAATTCAATACCCGAGCCAATTGCAAACCATTGGTTGCTCCTTGTTACACCGGGCTTGTCCGCAACCTTGGCACGGTTTTTGCCTGCCATACGGTTGATAAACGAGGATTTGCCCGTATTGGGAATTCCGACAACCATAACTCTCAGGGATTTGCCTGCCATACCTTTTTCCGTATTCGCTTTGATTTTTTCCTTAAGCACTTCCCTGACCGCAGGCTGAAACTTTTCAAGTCCCTTGCCGCTTCTGCAGTCGACGGGCAGAGCCGTTACACCCTTTGCCGCAAGTTCTTTTATCTTTCTTGCGGTTGCATTGGGGTCTGCAAGGTCACATTTATTGAGCAATACTATTCTCGGCTTTGAGCCGACAATTTCATCAAGCTCGGGATTGCGGCTGCTCTCGGGAATACGGGCATCAACAAGCTCGCACACCGCATCAACCATAGAGAGACTTTCTTTTATTAATCTGCGTGTTTTCGCCATATGACCGGGAAACCACTGCACTATCATTTTTTCGTTCATATTTATCCTATCTTAAACTGACCGAAGGGCGCAATTCTGAAAAGCGCCTTTCCCATAATATATTCTTCTCTGATAAAACCGACGCGGTTATCGCGGCTGTCGGTTGAGTGATTTCTGTTATCACCCATAACAAAAACACAGCCCTCAGGCACAACCACGGGACCCGTGAAATCCTCTCTGTCCCTTGTGGGGTCCGCGGTGTACGGCTCATCAAGCTCCACACCATCAACATAAACCTTGCCTTTGACAAAATCAATATCCACCGTCTGACCCTCTGTTGCGATAACACGCTTAACAAGAGTATCGGGGATAACATTTGACATATCAGGCTGGCAGGTGACAACAATATCGCCGTATTCAGGCTCACCGTAAGATGCGGTGAGAACAATTCTGTCGCCCGTGTTAAGGGTTGGCCACATTGATTCGCCGACAACTCCTACCGTTCTGAACACAAACAAAAACACAAATGCAACCGCAACAACAGCCGTTGCAACAACAGAAACCGTGTCATAAACAAACGAAGTGAAGCCTGTTCCTTTGTTTTTATTTTCCGACATTGCAGACACCTCTTTAATCAATTTTCCATTCTCCCGTGGGGTACAATCTGAAATAAACCTCACCGAGAATGTAGCGTTCATCAATAAATCCTATATGGCTTGACCTGCTGTCAAGCGATTCGCCTCTGTTATCACCCATAACAAAAACGAAGCCTTCAGGCACCGTCAGGGGAAACTCAACATCATAGCTCAGGGTTGTGGGCGAATTAATATAAGGCTCGTTGAGCTTTTCTCCGTTAACAAAAACATCGCCTGCAGAAAAATCGATATCAACAGTATCGCCGCCTACGGCAATAACTCTCTTGACTATGGGAACATTGCGCTCCCACGGCTGGGTGGAAATAATAATATCCCCTCTGTCTATGCTGAGGCTCAGACCCGAAACCGCAACCCAATCGCCGTTGCGAAGGGTGGGAAACATCGAATCGCCCTCAACTCCGATAACCCTGAACACAAGGCAAAACACAACAAAAGCCACTATCACGGCACCCTTGAGCGAATCAACAACATCATAAAGAAATGATATTCCTGCGGGTACTTTCGGCTCCTGCTGTTCAAATTCTATCCAGAATTCTTCGATTTTGCGCATCGTGTTCTCCTTTCCGTAGAGTGACCGAAGTAATCTAAAGTAATTAATTAATAGAAATAATAGTAAAGGTGTAACAACCGAAAAATTGTTACACCCTCATCAAGCTGATTATCTGATCTGTTCCTTAACCTTTGCAGCCTTACCAACTCTGTCTCTGAGGTAGTAGAGCTTACTTCTGCGAACACGGCCGTGTCTGATTACTTCAACCTTAGCAACGTTAGGTGAGTGAACGGGGAATACCCTTTCAACGCCTACGCCGTATGATACACGGCGAACAGTGAAGGTAGCTGAAACGCCTGAACCTTTGCAAGCGATAACTGTGCCTTCAAAAGCCTGAATTCTTTCTTTGTCGCCTTCACGAATCTTAACTGATACCTTTACGGTGTCACCAACTTCGATTGCAGGCACTTCGGACTTAAGTGAGTCCTGAGCGATTAACTTGAGTGCATCCATTGTAAATTTCCTCCGATTTTTTTCAGAAGTTCGTAACTGCCCTTGCAGAAAGAGGAACGTCCGCTTTAATGTTATTGGCATTAAACCCCGTCTTTGAGCGCAATAACTCTAATGACGGCACAAATGCGAATAATATGATATCACAACATTTCAAATATTGCAAGAGTTTTTTTGCTGTTTTTGAATATTTTTTATATTTTGATAAATATGCACCAAAACGCCGCTTATTCCGCGCCGCCAATCATTCAAAAATGCTTAAATCCTGCTGCAAAAGCTTTGTTCTGAATATAATTACATCCTCAGCCTCTGCTCCGAGACGGGCCTGAAGTGCATTGAGCAGAAGGTCTGCATTGAGATTGACCGTATTACCTGCGGAAAGAATTGCGTTGATAAAAACTTCATTACCCTCGGATTTCGTCGAAAAACTACGCACCATTTCGCAAAGGTTGACGGTCTTTATTCCTCTTTTACTGCGCTTTTCCGCATTAAGCTCACCGCCATTGATGAGCGCCGCCGCATCTGCGGCAAATTTCTCCGCCTGCTCATCGGAAAGAAACGCCGCAACTATCTCGTATTCCGCCGCATCAATGGCATTCGGCTTGCATTCGGGCTTTGTTACATCAACAATTTCAAGTCCTTCGGGCATAACGGCATTGAGCCTTTTTTTGATTTCACCGAATGTTATTTCTCCCTCAATTCTTATATCAAGAGGCTCTCTCATACCCACCTGACCGAGAGGCAGAGGCATAAGAAAAGTCATATACGGATGGGGGTTGAAGCCCTCTGTATACCACAGGGGAATTTCCGCGCGCCTTACGGCACGGGTAAGGCAACGGTTCATATCAAGGTGCGAGGTGTAGATTGCAAGTCCGTCTTTTTTATACCACAGTCTTACCGATTTCATCGCACACACCTCCGTTGAGTTTATTCGCTCCGCAGCCTGCGCATTTTTCGCGGCAGCAAGCGGTTGTTTCGCCCTGATGGGCTTTCTTATTCTCATTTACAAGGAATTTTTTGGTCACGCCGTAATCCATATGGTCCCAGGGCAGAATTTCGTCATATTCACGGCGCCTTGCGGTGTAAAAATACGGGTCAATGCCGTTTTCCGCAAAACTTTCTTCCCATTCATCGGGCTTGAGACATTCAGCCCAGCCGTCAAAGGCACAACCCTTGCGCCAAGCGGTTTCAATAACATCTGCAAGGCGTCTGTCGCCTCTCGCAAACACGCCCTCAAGGAAACTTGTCCAGGGTACATGACGGGAAACGCTGACTTTCTTTGTTTTAACGCAGGATACAAGATAATTCTGCTTTTCGATAAGCACATCGGGCTTATCCTGAGGCTCCCATTGAAAAGGAGTGAAAGGCTTCGGCACAAGCGATGCAACGCTGATGCTTACGCTGACACTCTTACCCTTGGGTTTATCGGGATTTTTATAGTATTCGTCAACAACCGCCTGAGCAAGATCCGCAATTCCGCAGATATCTTCCTCCGTTTCCGTAGGCAGACCAATCATAAAGTAGAGCTTTACGGCAGTCCACCCGCCTGCAAATGCCTGCGCCGCAGTTGTAAGCACTTCTTCTTCCGTAAGATTTTTATTGATAACATCACGCAGACGCTGTGTGCCTGCCTCGGGAGCAAAGGTAAGACCGCTTCGTCTGACGGCGTTGAGCTGCTCCATAAGCTCCTTCGGGAAATTATCCGCACGGAGTGAAGGCAGAGCAATATTGATTTTTTGTTCAACAGTCCACGGCAACATATTTGTTATAAGCTTTTCAAGACCCTTGTAGTCACTTGTGCTGAGAGAGCAAAGCGAAATTTCATCGTAGCCCGTGCTGTTGCAGATAGCCTTACACTGAGCCTCAACGGTTTCGGGAGATTTTCTTCTGAGAGGTCTGTTGATGAAGCCTGCCTGACAGAAGCGGCATCCTCTTATGCATCCTCTGAAAATTTCAACAGTTGTTCTGTCGTGAACAACCTCAAGGAAAGGCACAACAAATTCCGTTGGCGAAAACATTGAGTCAAGGTCGGCAACATTGCGTTTTTCAACCTTTTCGGGTGCGCCGCAGGTGGGTGTGATTGATTTCACGGTGTTATCTTCGTTATATTCAACCTCATAAAGCGAGGGGACATAAACACCCTTTATCTGCGCCGCCGCCTGCAGGAATTCCTGCTTGGTTGCGCCTTTTGCCTTGTATTCTTTGAGCAAGTCAATAAGCTCGTTTGTCACTTCCTCGCCGTCACCGGGCAGAGTGATATCAACGAAGTCTGCAATCGGCTCCGCATTGCATACGCAGGCGCCGCCCGCAATAACAATGGGGGTAAGGCTTGTTCTGTCCTTTGACCTTACGGGCAGACCTGCAAGGTCAAGCATATTGAGAACATTGGTGTAGCTCAATTCATACTGCATGGTAAATCCGAGAATATCAAAATCACGGATTTCATCGCCGCTTTCAAGACCGTAAAGGAGAACGCCGTTATCACGCATAACCTTTTCCATATCGGTCCAGGGGGCAAAAACTCTTTCGCACCAGGCATCTTCCCTTGCGTTGACAAGGGAATAAAGAATTTTCATTCCCAGATGAGACATTCCGATTTCATAAGTGTCGGGGAAACAGAATGCATAGCGGATATCCACCTTGGATTTATCTTTCACAACGCTGTTAAGCTCGCCGCCCGTATACCTGCCGGGCTTCTGAACCTTAAGCAAATGCTTTTCAAGTTTTTTCGGATACATAAGATTTCTCCTAAATTTCAGTTTATCTAATAGATAATAGCATACTTTTCTGAAAAAATCTATATTTTAGCTCTCTTTTCTTTTTTATCCATTGCCGTAATTACCGTCAGATAAAGAGAGACGGCAATAAGCGTTACATTTCCGCTTTTCAGCAGAAGGGTAAGACCTGCCGCAACCATAGGCGCAAGCGTTACGCACGAAATACAGAAGCAGATTTTTCCGCACCTCTCATCCCCCATTCTTCTGCCGAGAAAACAGCGCAGAATGTTGCCGCCGTCAAGGGGCTGACAAGGCAACAGATTAAAAAGTCCCACGCACAGACTTATAACCGCCGCAGTTCTTATTCCGTAAGCATTTCCGCAGACAAAAAGCAGGGCCGACAAAGCAAAATTCGCCGCCGGTCCCGATGCATAGATTATTATTTCCCCAAAGCTTTTCAATTCTGAAATGTTCTGCCTTTTCAGCTTTATTCCGTAAAAAGACAGCTCGATAAGCTGAGGCTTTTCACCCAGAATCAAAAGGCAGACGATATGACCCAGCTCGTGAACAATGCAGCAAAACAAAGCCGCCGCACACAAGCCGCTTTCATCCAGAATCAGCGTAAGAGTAACCGCCGCCGCAAAGGAAATGTTTATTCTCAATATTGTTTTGCCGAGCTTAACCCTCATCCGATTCGGGATAAAGCAAGGTTTCGGGATTAACTCTGACACCGTTTATTCTGACCTCAAAGTGCAGATGCGGCCCCGTTGACCAGCCCGTTGAGCCTACAAGACCGATTGTTTCTCCCTGCCTTATAACGGCACCCTCGTTCACATAGATTTCCGACAGATGGCAGTAATATGTGCAGAAATTTTCCGAATGCTCCATAAGCACATATTTGCCCCAAACATCGTCCTCTCCCGTTTCAACCACTCTGCCGTAGAATGATGCTGCAACGGGTGTACCCTCTGCCGCCGCAAGGTCAAGACCCGTGTGGAAGCCGTAATTGCCCGAAACGGGATTTGTTCTGTATCCGAATTCTGAGGTTATTCTTGCATTTTTCACGGGTAAAACCGGGTCAACACTCACAAAATACGGAGCAAAAGAAGTTCCTTCCGCCGCCTCTTTGCCCTGAATATCACCGCCACCCGAGCCGTCAGGCACGATTTCACCGACAGCAACGGTCTCTCCCGTTTCATCGCCGATAACCTCAAATGATTCAACAGTATATGCTTCCGTTATTTCCGCTTCCGAGGATGCCTGCAAAACATCCGTTTGCGCGCGGAAATAGCTTGCGGCATTTTTTATATCCTCGGCAAATTCGCCTGCCGTCATATCTTTTTGAATTATTTTTGCGTAGTCCTCTTTTATTCTTTCAAAGGTTGAGGGGCTTATCTTTGAAGCGATAAAAACTCCCGAAACAATCAGACCGCAAATCAGGCATTGCAGCAGCATAAGCCGTATAAGATAATCCGTTTTATTCTTCGGCTTACCCGAATTTTTTCTCCTCGGCTCATCCTCATCGGTAAATCTGAATTTATTTCTGTATTCATCTCTTTCGAGCCTTTGCGAGCCGTAATCAAAATTATCCAAAACCAATTCCTCCGCATCGTTTAATCAATTTATTATATGACCGCAAACGCAAGGAATATGACAAAGGAGCCGTTACCGAGGTAACAGCTCCGTAATTTTATTCTTCGGCTATGATACGCCAATAATCGTATGAATAATATTTTGTCAGGCGCTTTTCCGCATCGCTGATGCTTTTGAAAAATTCCTTGTCAAATTCTCCGTCGGGGTCCGCATACAGACCCCAGGCAGACGCTTCGCTGACGCTGGGATAATATTTATCCCACAGCAAGGGACTGCCCTTTTTTTCACGGTTGTAATTCAGATATTTTGCATCTTCACGCACGGAATCCCTGACCCGTTTATAATCGGCAGAAAGCTCATCAAGTTCAGCCCGAGAAGCCGCCCCGAGTGAATAATAATCCGCGCGGAGTCTTATGCTCTGAAGAATTGCAATATATTTTGACATACGCTTTGCAAGAAGCAAATCCGTAAGCTTTTCAAGTCGTGTTTCCATTACCACTCATCACTTTCGTCAATCAGCACCGCGTGGGCACACCTTATACCGTCAACTGCCGCAGACACAATGCCGCCTGCATAACCCGCGCCCTCGCCGCAGGGATAAAGCCCCCTGATATTTGCCTGATAAAGCTCATCGCGAAGAATTCTGACAGGCGCAGATGAACGGGTTTCGGGAGCGGTAAGAACACCGTCGGGCAAAGCAAAGCCGTTGAGGCTCTTATCCATTTTAACAATCGCCCGAGCCATAACATCCGTCACCTTTTCGGGCAGAACATTGCGGATATCGCCAGGAGTGACACCCGTTGCGCAGGTGGGCTTTACAAATGAAAGTTTCTTTGAAGGAGTATTGTTAAGAAAATCACCGATAGTCTGGCAAGGTGCGCTGTAATCTCCGCCGCCAAGCTCAAAGGCTGTTTTTTCGATTTTACGCTGAAGCTCGATGCCTGCAAGCGGATGGTCGCTGCCGAAATGCTCAGGTTCAATTCCGACAAGCAAAGCGGCATTTGAATTCTCGCCGTCTCGGGCATATTCACTCATTCCGTTAACAACAACATGACCTTCCTCCGAAGCCGCCGCAACAACCGTACCGCCGGGACACATACAGAAAGTGTATGCGCCTCTGCCGTGGTCGGGATGGCAGGCAAGCTTGTAGTTAGCCGCGCCGAGGGCGGGATGACCCGCAAACGCACCGTATTGCGCTTTATCAATCATTTCACGGGGATGCTCAATTCTGACACCCACGGAAAAAGGCTTCTGAACAAGCCTTATGCCCTTTTTATAGAGCATTTCAACCGTATCTCTCGCCGAGTGACCGATGCAAAGGAGAAGAGTATCTGTTTCAATATCTTCAATTCCGCCGTCGGGATTCTGACAGGACACACCCTGAATAACACCGTTTGCAATAATGAGGTCGGTAAGCTTCCAGCCGAATCTCACCTCACCGCCGAGAGCGATAATTTCCTCACGGAACGCTTTTACGACTGCGCCCAGCTTATCCGTGCCGATATGAGGGGTGGAAGAATAAGCAATTTCGGAAGGCGCACCGTGAACAACAAGTTCGTCAACAACCTTTCTGCAAAGAGGGTCTTTGATGCCCGTTGTCAGCTTGCCGTCGGAAAAAGTGCCTGCGCCGCCCTCACCGAACTGCACATTGCTTTCCGTGTTAAGCTTTCTCGTTGCCCAGAAAGCGTTGACATCCTTTGTTCTTGTGTCAACATCCGCACCGCGTTCAAGCACAAGAGGTTTAAAGCCCGCCCTTGCAAGAATAAGCGCCGCAAAAAATCCTGCAGGACCAAAACCTGCAATAACAGGTCTGAGGGTGCTTGTTCTTCTGATTTCGGGCATTTCATATTTATATTCCGTTGTTGCCTCAACCTTGGAATTTTTTGCGTGGGCAATAACAGCGGATTCATCGGAATCCACATCAACATTTACATTATAAACAAAATGCACATTATCCTTTTTGCGTGAGTCAACGGCTTTTTTCACAATGCGCAGAGAGGTTATTTTGCTTTCTTTGCATCTGAGCGCCTTTGCGGCGGCTCTGCGAAGCTCACATTCATCGCTGTCGAGAGGCAGCTTTATTTCGTTAATTCTAATCATATTATTCTCCGTTTTGGATTTATTTTAACTCGCCTGCAAGCATTCCCGATGCCCACGCCCATTGCAGATTGAAGCCTCCGCAGCCGCCGTCAACATCAATTATTTCGCCTGCAAAATAAAGATTTTTACAAATCTTTGATTCCATTGTTTTTTCATTGATTTCGTCGGTTTTTATGCCGCCGCTCGTGACCTGAGCATTCAAGAATCCTCTTGTTCCCGTTATTTCAAGGGGGAATTTCTTTATTTTTTCTGCAACGGCACGCAAATCTCTGTCTGTAAGCTCCGATATCAGCCTCTCACCATTGTAAAGGTTACAAGCTTTACAAATCGCAATTCCGACAGCTTTCGGAAGAATTCCCGTCAGCAAATTCTCCATTTTGCAGAACCCCTTGATTTTATTGAGGTTTACAAGGTAATCAACAAGGTTATCATATGTCATATCGGGCAAAAAGTCGATATTGGTAAAGGGATTACGCTTTACGCGGTTGATATATTTCTGCGCAGGAGCGGCAAGCTCCATTGCGGCTATTCCCGAAAGCCCGTACTCCGTAAAAAGTATTTCTCCCTGAGTTTTTGCTATTGTCTTGTCCCCTTTGAGGGTAAGCCCGGCATTTCTTACTCTGATGCCCTTGAGTGATTTTGTTATTTCGGTTTTTGATGTCATAGGCACAAGGGCGGGTACGGTTTCCGTTACCGTATGACCCAGCTTTTTTGCAAGTTCAAAGCCGCTTCCGTCGGAGCCTTGCGGTGCAGATGATTTTCCGCCTGCCGCAAGAATTAATTTTTCGCAAAAAATATCGCCGTTAATCATAAATCCGTTTTTGTTTTTCTTTATTTCCGATACGGGTGTATCACACAGCACATCGATTTTCAGCCTTTCAAGCTCAAATCGCAGAGCATCTGTAACCGATGCCGCAGTATTACTTTCGGGATAAACCCTTCCGCAGGAATCGGAATAAGTAAGCAAACCTGTTGAAGCAAAAAATACAATTATTTTTTCGGGATTATATTCATTCATTGCAAAAGATGCAAAGCCCTTGTTCACATAGCTGTGGTCAAGAGCATAAATATTGGTTATGTTGCATTTTCCGTTGCCCGTTGCGAGCAGTTTTTTTCCTATTCGGGGCAATTTTTCAATAACCGCAACCCTCATATCGGGATAAAGGCGTTTGGCATTTATTGCGGCAGCAAGTCCCGCAGAGCATCCGCCGACAACCGCCAGATCATATTTTCCCATAATACGCGCATCCTTTTGTAACACATATATTTCCATTTTATATTCTACCAATACGGCAGGAAAATGTCAATGTTTAAGGAACAATATTCCGTTGACAATTCATTATTATAATGTTATTATTATGTATTATAAATTATAATGGAGAAGAATATGCTTGATTTTGTTTTAAGGATATCGCACTATGCGCTGCCCGTTCTTGCGGTTGCGGTGCTGCTTCTCTGCCTTTCTCCCCTTCTGAAGCGCAAGCCGCCTTCATTGGGCAAAGCAAGGCTTATAAATTCCGTGAACAGCGATGAATATCCCCTCGTCAGCCGTGAAACTTCAATCGGCAGCCACAAAAATTGCGATATTATTCTTGACAACGCAACTGTTTCAAGAGTCTGCGCAGTTATAGTCTGTACAAAAACGGGCTGGTACATCACAAAGGTCAAATCGGAAACAGCGGTTATTATAAACGGAAAACCTCTTGAAAAAAAGGAACTTCTCAAAACAAACGACAAAATCGCTCTCGGCGATATCACACTTATTTTTGATAACAAGCAGGGCTGAAATATATGACAGACAAAACAAAAATTATAAAGCTTGATAACGGATTACGCATTGCCGTTCAGAAATCCGAACACTCAAGAACCTGCTCAATGGGAATATGGGTTGCTAGCGGCTCCTGCTACGAAACACCGCAGACTGCAGGCACTTCCCATTTTATTGAGCATATGCTTTTCAGAGGCACTCAAAAGCGTACAGCGCTTGACATTGCGGTTGAAATGGACGAAATCGGCGGTTTTCTTAACGCATACACAGCAAAGGATATGACCTGTTATTATGCTCATACGCTTACAGAGCATATGCCGAAAGCTCTTGATATAATCTGCGATATGATAATGAATCCTAAGCTTTCGCCAGAGGATATCGAGCTTGAAAAAGGTGTTATAAAAGAAGAAATCGCTATGTACGAGGACAGCCCCGAGGATTTATGCGCCGACACATATTACGAAAATGTATGGACAGGCAGTATGCTCGGCAGCAACATTCTCGGCACTGCGGAAACCGTGGATTCCGTTACCCGTGAAAGCCTTTGCGCTCATCTGAAAAAATTCTATGTACCCGAAAGAATGGTTATCAGCTTCAGCGGCAATTTCGACGAAGAAAAAGCGGTTGAAATATGCAAAAACTACTTTTCGGAAATGGAAAACACAGGTTTCGGGATATCACCCGTACCCGTTGAATACCGCAAAGGGATAACGGTTATCAAAAAAGATTTTATGCAGAATCAGCTTATCCTCGGCTTTCCCGGAATCACTCTTACCGACGAAAGGCGGCACACGGTTTCGCTAATCTCTTCGATTTTAGGCTCTGCATCATCATCAAGGCTGTTTCAGCGTATACGAGAGGAGCTTGGTCTTGTTTATTCGGTTGACAGCGCAAGCGTATCTCATCTTGATGCCGGGCTTTTCATAATTTGTATGGGTCTGGGCAGAAGCTCGGAGAAAAAGGCGATTGCAGAGGCGCTGAAAATCATTGCGGATTTTCCCGGCACGGTCACCAAAAAAGAACTTAACCGCGCAAAGGAGCAAACCGTTGCAAACTTCGTTATGAGCCTTGAAAGCGTTTCATCCCTTGCGTCACGCAACGGCAGAAATGTTCTTCTTTACGGCAGGGCAATGTCAGAGGATGAAGTAATAGAAAAAATCAGGTCAATTACCCTTGAAGAACTGAAGAAAACTGCCGCAGAAATTCTTGATATTTCAAAAATTTCGCTTTGCGCCGCAGGTAAGGTAAACACGAAAAAAACATACAATGAAATTTTATCTTCATACAAAGGTGAACAATAATGTTTAACAAAAAAGATATCAAAAGAATCGTTGTCAAGGTAGGTACATCCACCCTTACATACGATACGGGAAAAATAAATCTGCGCAGAATGTCAAAGCTTGCTCAGGTGCTCAGCGACCTGAAAAATGCAGGCATTGAAATTGCGCTTGTCACATCGGGCGCAATCGGTGTAGGCGTTGGCAAACTGGGGCTTAAGGAAAGACCCAAGGACACTCCGGGCAGGCAGGCGGCGGCAACCGTCGGTCAATGCGAGCTGATGTTCCTTTACGACAAATTCTTCGGCGAATACGGCAACATCACGGGTCAGCTTCTCGTTACAAAGGATGACTTTGAGGATGAGGAGCGTCACCGCAACCTTCACAACTCATTTATGAAGCTTTTCGAATACGGCGCAATCCCCGTTATCAACGAAAATGACAGCGTTGCCGTTGACGAAATTGTTTTCGGCGATAACGACAGTCTTTCGGCTCACGTTGCCAAAATCGTTGATGCGGATATCCTCATAATTCTTACGGATATTGACGGCCTTTTCAGCGCAAATCCCAGAGAGGACGAAAATGCCGTGCTTATCCACAGCGTTGACGAAATCAACGACGAAATTCTTGCTCTTGCAGGCGGCAGCGGCACAAACAGAGGCACGGGCGGAATGATAACCAAGCTTCACGCCGCACAGATTGCAACTCAGGCAGGTATCGACACCGTTGTTATGAACGGCTCTGACCCCGAAGAAATATACAAACTCATTGACGGCAGACAAATCGGTACGCTGTTTAAGGCAAAGGGAGAACAATAATGAATACTATGTCAGATATAGGCGCACGCTCAAAGACAGCGCAAAAAACACTCGCAACCGCAGGCGGCTCAGTTATAGACAAAGCATTGAATGCAATTGCAACCGCTCTTGAAAAAAATGCGCAATATATTCTTGAGGAAAACTCAAAGGATATCCGTGCCGCTCAGGATGCAGGCATATCCGAGGCGATGATTGACAGACTAACCCTTACGCACACCAGAATTTCGGGTATGGCGGAGGGTATGCGTCAGGTTGCGGCAAGTGAAAACCCCGTAGGCAAGGTGCTTTGGGGCGAAACACGACCCAACGGTATGAAAATTGAAAAAGTATGTGTACCCATCGGAGTTATTGCCGTTATTTTCGAAGCAAGACCCAATGTTACCGCTGATGCGGCGGCAATTTGCCTCAAGGCAGGCAATTCAGTTATTCTTAAAGGCGGCAAGGAGGCTATCAACTCCAACAAGGCTGTTGCCGCAGTTATGAGAAACGCGCTTGCAGATGCAGGTCTGCCCGAAGATTGCATTATTCTTATCGAGAATATTTCAAGAGAAGCCGCAACAGAGCTTATGCGCCTTAACGGCTATGTTGACCTGCTTATCCCCAGAGGCGGAGCAGGTCTTATCCGCTCTGTTGTTGAAAACGCAACCGTTCCTGTTATCGAAACAGGCGTAGGCAACTGTCACGTTTATGTTGACAAGGATGCGGATATTGATATGGCGGCAAATATTGTTGCCAACGCAAAAGCATCCAGAGTATCCGTCTGCAATGCGTGCGAAGGTCTGCTTGTGCATCGCGATATCGCGGAAACCGCACTTGTTGCAATCGGCAAAAAGCTTCAGGAAAAGAATGTTGAAATCAGAGGCGATGAAGCCGTTTGCGGAATACTCCCCTATGCTGTTGCCGCAACCGAAGATGACTGGGCAACGGAATATCTCGACTACAAAATCAGCGTTAAGGTTGTTGACAGCATTGACGATGCGATTTCTCACATTTCGGAATACGGCACGGGGCACAGCGAGGCGATAGTCACCGACAGCTATGCCGCTGCCGAAAAATTCAAGGCAGAAGTTGACGCAGCCGCAGTTTATGTCAACGCATCAACAAGATTTACCGACGGCGGCGAATTCGGTTTCGGTGCAGAAATCGGAATTTCAACTCAGAAGCTTCACGCAAGAGGCCCTCTCGGCATTGCGCATATGGTAAGCTCAAAATATATTATCAGCGGCAACGGTCAGATAAGATAAACGGGAGGAAAGTATATGGCAAAAACAAAAAAGAACAAGCTCGCATTCCCCGTTGGCATAATTGCGGCTGTGCTTGCAGTCATCGGTCTTATAACCGTTATCAGATTTTCCGCCGATACCGTTAAAAATCTTGCGAATAATTCAGTTGAAAAGGCTGAGTATGAAAAAATGCTCACCCCCGTTGTTATGTTTGACCCCGACCCCTTTGACGACCTTACTCAGGCAGATGTTTCTCAGCTGCTCAACAGCGCTGTGTGGGCATTGCTTATGAGCGACGAGGGTGCGGATAAATACCCCTACTCCGAGGGCGAAAACTTCGGTATTGTTGTACCCCAGGCGGATATTGAAAAATATTTTGTCAGCCTTTTCGGCACGGAAATTGACATTGCCGCATTGCATTCGTCCATAGATATGAGCGAATATGATATTTCCTACGATGCCGCGCTCAAAAGCTACATTCTACCCATTACGGGCATTGAATCCGCATACACGCCAAAGGTGTATGAGATAAAAAAGCAGGGCAGCTCGCTGATACTCAGCGTAGGCTATATCGGCAACAAGGCGTGGGTGCAGATTGCTGACGGTGAATACACGGCACCCGAGCCCGATAAATTTATGAAAATTACTCTTCGTGAGCGTGACGGCGGCAGATATATTTCCTCCATTCAGGCAACGGATGTTCAGGAGGTTATCGGCACAACTCAGCGCCGCGAAGACCCGACAGAAACAACCACCCTGCCCGTTGAAGAAGAAACAACCGCCGCACCTCTGACTACCGTCGTTCCCGTTACCGATGAGGACGGCGAGGAGGTTACCGACGAAAACGGTGACACTGTTACCGAATATATCGCCGTAACGGAGGAAGCCTCAACCGATGCGGAATCCGCGGAAACAACGGGCGAAGAGGAGTCCACGGACTACGAGGAAGAATAAAATGAACAATTACGATAAACACGCAAAGTCGCTTGAATTTGACAAGGTGCTGGAAAGGCTTGCGGATTTTACGGGCTGCGACGATGCCCGTTACGAGGCTACTCATCTCAGACCCGAAAGCAATCTTGAGCTTGCAAAGGCTTTGCTTAATCAGACGGTTGATGCGCATATGCTGTTGGCTCGCTTCGGCGGCCCTTCATTCGGAGGGCTTAAAAATGTCAACAACGCACTCAGCCGCGCAAATGCAGGCAGCGTTCTTAACACAAAAGAACTGCTTGATATAGGCGGTGTTCTTCGTGTTATCCGTACGCTGTCGCAATGGCGTGCATCAAACGCAGGCGTACAGACGGTGCTTGACCCCCTTTTCAACGCACTTGTACCCAACAAATTTCTTGAATCTGCGATTTTTAACGCAATTATCTCCGAGGAAGAAATTTCGGATAATGCATCCCCCGCTCTTAAAGATATAAGGCGAAAAATCAGAGTTCAGGAGTCAAAGGTCAGAGAGCAGCTTGATAAATTCTCACGCTCTCAGGCTAACTCGAAATTTCTTCAGGAAAATATCATCACTCAGCGCAACGGCAGATATGTTGTACCCGTCAAAAATGAGTACAGAAACGAAGTTGCGGGTCTGATACACGATACTTCATCAAGCGGTGCAACGGTTTTCATCGAGCCAATGGCTGTTGTTGAGGCAAACAACGAAATCCGTGTGCTTCAGACAAAAGAGCGTGAAGAAATTGAGCGTATTCTGAGTGAACTTTCCGCAAGTGCGGGCGATTTTTCACAGAGCATAAAAAACAGCTATGAATGCGCTGTTGAACTCAATCTTATTTTCGCAAAGGCGCAGTATGCTTATAAACTTAAAGCCGCTCCGCCCATTCTGAATGACAAGGGCGTTATCAACTTGCGTGCGTCAAGGCATCCGCTCATTGACCCGAAAAAGGTTGTTCCCGTTGACATTATGCTCGGCGGCGATTTTGATACTCTTGTTATCACAGGTCCCAACACGGGCGGTAAAACCGTTTCGATAAAGACTATCGGCTTGCTTTCTATGATGGCAATGTGCGGTCTTATGATTCCCGCAGGCGACAGAAGCGAAATCTCCGTTTTCGACAAAATCCTTTCCGATATCGGCGACGAGCAGTCCATTGAGCAGTCGCTTTCCACATTCTCCGCACATATGACGAATATCATCAGCATTTTTGAGGAAGCGGATGACAGCAGCCTTATTCTTATTGACGAATTGGGCGCAGGCACCGACCCCGTAGAGGGTGCGGCGCTTGCAATCTCCATTCTTGAAGCCCTTCATTTCAAGGGCGCAAAAATTGCCGCTACCACTCACTACGCTGAGCTTAAGGCATATGCCATTGAAACTCCGAGAGTTGAAAACGGATGCTGTGAATTTGATGTTGCCACACTCCGACCCACCTACCGATTGCTGATAGGTGTACCCGGCAAATCAAATGCCCTTGCCATCAGCGAAAAGCTGGGTCTTGATGTTTCGGTTATTAACCGTGCGCAGGAGCTTGTTTCAAGTGAAAACAAACAGTTTGAAAATGTTGTTGACCGCCTTGAGGATACAAGACGCCGCATGGAGGATGAATACGAAAGAGCAAAACAGCTTTCCGAAAAAGCGGAAAAAGAAAGAGCCGAAGCCGAGAAAATCAAAGCAGATGCTCAGAAGCTCCGTGAACGCGAGGCAGAAAACGCAAGGTCTCAGGCTCTGCGTGTTGTTGAGCAGGCAAAGCGTGAGGCATATGCCCTGCTTCAGGAATTGGACAAGCTGAAGAAAGAGCAGAAAAAGACTCAGGATGCCGCCGAATTGGCAAGACGGGCAAAATCCCTTGTCAAAAAAGGCATTGAATCCATCGATTCTGCCGCAGACCCCATTATCGGAATCGAGGATGACGATAAAGATTATGTACTCCCCCGTGCGCTTGTTGCAGGCGATACGGTTATCATCCGGGATATAGGCAAAACCGCAAAGGTACTTTCACCTGCAGATAAAAACGGCAATGTTGAGGTGCAGGCAGGCTCAATCAAAACAAGAGTCAAGCTTTCAAATCTCCGACTTTGCGAAAACGCTCCCAAAAAACAGGAGAAAAAATCAACAGTCAGGCTTCAGGGCGAAAGCAGGCTGAATATGGCGGCATCAACAAGGCTTGACCTGCGAGGTATGACGGTTGACGATTGTCTTATTGAGCTTGACAGATTCATTGACCAGGGACTCCGCACGGGTCTCAATGAATTTACCGTTGTTCACGGCAAGGGTACGGGCGCATTGAGAACTGCCGTTACCCGTTATCTCAAGGCTTCTCCCTATGTAAAGAGCAGCAGACTCGGCGTTTACGGCGAGGGCGAGGACGGCGTTACAATCGTTACTCTCAAATAATCTGTAAAGCTGCTCAGCTTTACAAAAAGCGAAATTTTGTGAGAAAAAAGTTTTCCACATTCAAAATGTGAAAAAGTGGATATATGTTGTGTTTAAAGCCTGATTTTTCCACAATTTATAGATTATCCACTTCATTTTTGGGAATTTTGTGAGAAAAAGGTGGAAAACCTCTGCAAATGTGGTAAAAAATATACTTGACATTCAATATTATTTCTTGTATAATATCCACCTGTAAAGCGCAACGACTTTACAGGTGGATTAAATTCAGATTAAATACGAGGAAGGAGGCTCGGAATGGCAAAGAATTATGAAATGGCAGTGCTGATTGATTTTTACGGCGAAATGCTGACGGCAAAGCAGCGTGATTTTTTGGAATATTATTATAATGACGACCTCTCCCTCTCCGAAATAGCGGAAAACGAAGGCATCACCCGTCAGGGTGTGCGAGACGCAATCAAAAGAGCTGAAACTCAGCTTCAGGAAATGGAAAGCCGTCTCGGCGTTGCAAGAAAATTTGAGGATATGCGCCGCAGTCTTGATGAAATCATCGAATGCTCAAACCAGATTTCGGAATATAATCTGCGCCACAGCCTTTCAAAGGAAATCAACGATTACAGCATCAGAATCAAGGTTGCCGCAATGGCATTGCTCGAAAGCTGATAAACAAATACATACATTAATATATAAGGAGTGAATCATTTGGCATTTGAAGGACTTTCAGACAGACTTGAATCTGCGTTTAAAAATCTGCGCAGCAAAGGCAGCCTGACCGAAGCGGATGTAAGAAGCGCAATGCGTGAGGTCCGTATGGCTCTGCTTGAGGCTGACGTTAACTATAAAGTTGCCAAGGATTTCACAAACACCGTAACCGAAAAGGCAATCGGCGAAAAGGTTATGGAAAGCCTTACACCCTCTCAGATGGTTATCAAAATCGTTAAAGAGGAGCTTGTAAGCCTTATGGGCGGCACTCAGAGCCGTCTTGCATACGCAAGCCATCCGCCAACAGTTATTCTTATGTGCGGTCTGCAGGGCTCAGGTAAAACAACTCACTGCGCAAAGCTTGCACTTATGCTCAAAAAGCAGAATCACCGCCCTCTGCTGGTAGCCTGCGATATTTACAGACCCGCTGCTATCAAGCAGCTGCAGGTAGTCGGCGAGCAGGTCGGCGCTCCCGTTTTTGAAAAAGGACAGACCAATCCCGTTGAAATCGCCAAAGAGGCTATTGCTTATTCAAAAGACCACGGCTACGATTATGTTATTCTCGACACAGCAGGCCGACTCCACGTTGACGAAGAGCTTATGAATGAGCTTAAAGCCGTCAAGGCTGAAGCAAAGCCCCACGAAATTCTCCTTGTTGTTGACTCAATGACAGGTCAGGATGCGGTTAACGTTGCAACATCGTTTGATGAAGCTCTCGGAATTGACGGTCTTATCCTCACAAAGCTTGACGGTGACACCCGAGGCGGTGCGGCGCTCTCCGCAAGAGCCGTTACGGGCAAGCCCATAAAGTTTGTGGGTACGGGTGAAAAGCTTGAAAACCTTGATGTTTTCCACCCTGACAGAATGGCATCAAGAATTCTCGGCATGGGCGATGTTCTTTCACTTATTGAAAAGGCAGAGCAGTCCATAGACGAGAAAAAAGCTGCTGAGCTTGAAAAGAAGCTTATGCAGAATAAATTTGACCTCAACGATTTGCTTGACCAGTTTGAGCAGATAAGAAAAATGGGGTCGATTCAGGATCTTCTCGGAATGATTCCCGGAATCGGCAAAAAAGCAAAGGATATCGAGGTTGACGAGCGCAAGTTTGACCGTCTTAAGGCTATCATCCTTTCAATGACGGAAAAAGAACGCACAAACCCCGACATAATCAACCCCTCCCGCAAGAAGAGAATTGCGGCAGGCTGCGGTCAGAGCATTGAAGATGTTAACAGACTTCTCAGTCAGTACAAGCAGATGCAGAAGATGTTCAAACAGCTCGGCGGCAAAAAAGGCGGAAAACGCCGCAGAAAGCAGCGTTTCCAGATGCCTGCAGGCTTTGACCCCTCACAGTTCGGAATGTAATACAGCAAAAGCTGATACATTATAAATTAGTTAATTTTATTTTTGGAGGAATTTATCATGGCAGTAAAAATCAGACTTCGCCGTATGGGCGCAAAGAAGGCTCCCTTCTATCGCATCGTTGTTGCAGATTCAAGATATCCCCGTGATGGCAGATTCATCGAGGAAATCGGCACCTACAACCCCGTTGCAAACCCCACAGAGGTTAAGGTAGACGCTGAAAAGGCAAAGCAGTGGATCGCTAACGGCGCTCAGCCCACAGACACTGTTAAGGCTCTTCTCAAAAAAGAAGGCGTTCTTTAATCTTTAAAAGAGGTTAACGGAATGAAAGATTTACTTGTAAGCATCGCGCAGGGTCTTGTTGACGACCCCGCAGCGGTAACTGTTACAGTTGACGAGCCCTCAGAGGACGGTACTGTTGTTTATCACCTTCACGTTGGTGAGGACGATATGGGCAGAGTTATCGGCAAGCAGGGCAGAATTGCAAAGGCTATACGCACAGTTATGCGTGCCGCTGCAACTCGTCAGAGCACAAGGGTTGTTGTAGAAATTGATTAAGAAATTTCTTGAAATCGGTGAAATAGTAGGCACTCACGGAATACGCGGCGAAATGCGCGTTAACCCGTGGTGCGATTCACCCGAATTCGTAAAAAACTTCAAAACCTTATATTATGACAGCAATGGAAGCTGTGCGGCGCAGGTTAAGTCTGCGAGGCCGCACGGCAACATTGTTTTGTTGACGGTTGACGGTATTGATACGGTTGAAAAAGCGCAGAAGATGAGAGGCAAAATTCTCTATATGAAGCGCAGCGATGCCAAATTGCCAGAAGGCACATACTTCATAGCCGAGCTTAAAGGTTGCACGGTTTATGATGCCGACTGCCCCGAAAAGGTATACGGCAAGCTGACCGATGTAAGCGAAACGGGCGCAAATGATGTTTGGCACATAACAAACGACGAGGGCAAGGAATATCTTATTCCCTCAATCCCCTCTGTTGTTATTGAAACGGATGTTGCAAACGACCGTATTGTTATCAGACCGCTGAAAGGTATTTTTGACGATGAGGATTGATATTTTAACCCTTTTCCCCGAGATGTGCGAAAGCGTATTGGGAGAAAGCATTATCGGCAGGGCAAGAACCAACGGCTGCGTTGAAATCAACTGCCGCAACATAAGGGATTATACCCTTGATAAGCACAACCGTGTTGACGATGCGCCTTACGGCGGCGGCACGGGAATGATAATGCAGACTCAACCAATTTACGATTGTTATGCGGCGCTCTGCGAGGAAACAGGCACAAGACCTCACCTTATTTATCTTTCTCCTCAGGGAAAAACCCTGACTCAGGAAAAGGTGAAAGAGCTTTCAAAGCTTGACAACATCGCTCTGCTCTGCGGTCATTACGAAGGCATTGACCAGAGAGTTATTGACGAAATTGTTGACGAGGAAATCTCAATCGGCGATTATGTGCTGACAGGCGGAGAACTACCAGCGCTTATTCTTGCCGACAGCATTTCAAGGATGTTACCAGGAGTGCTTGCCAACGAGGATGCATTTACTCTTGAGAGCCATTATTCGGGCTTGCTTGAATATCCGCAATACACACGCCCCTTTGAATGGCACGGCGAAAAAGTGCCTGAGGTGCTTATCTCGGGTCATCACGCAAACATTCAGAAATGGCAGAGGGAACAAAGCCTTAAGCGTACTCTTGAGCGCAGACCCGATATGTTGGCAAAAGCAGAGCTGACTAAAAAAGATAAAGAATATCTTGACAAATTAAAAACCGCTGAGGAATAACCTCAGCGGTTTTCAGTTTGTCGAAAAACTTGTTTTTCTGCAAGCTGGTGACTGTTGAGAAAGGAAGCTGAATGATGTTTTCTTCGACCGAAGGCGTACAAAGGTACTCCGATGGGAGAAAAAACATCAAATAAACGAAAATACTTTTTATCAATCCTCCGTCATTTTCTTGCGAAAATGCCACCTCCTTTGAAAAGAAGGCTATCGGGTTCTGTTGCATCCTTTTTTCGTTTATGGTTCAGCGACTTTATCGGCAGTCAAAAAACCGCTGAGGAATAACCTCAGCGGTTTTTGCTCTTTAATACCAGAATATACCGAGCAGAAGAATCATAATCACCCATTGCCACCAGGTGTATGAAACATTGACTCCGAACTGCGCCGTGCAGCCCTCATAGGTTACGGTGATTGTCTGTGCGCCCGTTTTTGCCATAGTTTTGGGGCTTACCTCGTAGCCGCTTGTAACGGTTTCGGTTGAGCCGTCCGAGTAAGTAACATAAAGTTCAAGTCCCGTTATGTCAAGTTCTTCCTTATAAATATAGCTCGTTTTGTTGGGAAGAGTAAGCACGGAAACGGATTTTACGGTTTTATCGTCAACACCGTTGATTTTATAAGGAACGGAATTGTTGATTGCATAAGTATGAGCAGCCGAGCCGCTGTCAACCCAAAGGGTGATACTGTCGCAGTTTTCAAATGCGCCTCTCTCAACCGTTGTTACCGTTGAGAGGATTTTTATTTTTTCAAGCGCCGTGCAGCCGTAAAAAGCACCGATACCAATTGATTTTACGCTTGAAGGAATCGTAACCGATGTAAGCTTTTCGCAGCTTTCAAAGCTCTTTGTGCTGATTGCAGTTACACCTTCTTCAAAAACAACGCTCTCAAGCGCCGACATATAAAATGCACTTTCAAAATCCGTTACGCTTGCAGGAATTCTGATGCTCTTAAGAGCGGCACATCTGCCGAATGACTGCGAGCCGAGATATGTAACCGTTGACGGAATTGTAACATCCGAAAGCTGCCTTGTGCTGTAAAAAGCATAGTTATCAATCTTTTCAAGTCCGTCGGGAAGTATAATCTTTGTAAGAGATGCGTTCTCGCCGAATGCATAGTCGGCAATGGTCTTTGTGTCGGAAAGAACTGTGTATGAGGTCTGCGCCTTTCCGTTGGGATACTGAATAAGTGCCTTTTCGCCGGTTGAAGGGTTGGGACCGTAAAGCACGCCGTTTGAGCTGCTGTAAACCGTGTTGCCGCTTGCAACCGTATATGATGCAACGGAATTACATCCGATGAATGCATTCTTGCCGATTGAAGTTACTGCCGCGGGAATTGTGACCGCATTGAGCGACGCGCATTTGCCGAATGCCTCGCTGCCGATTTTGGTTACCGTTGCAGGAATATCAAGCTCTTCAAGTGCCGAGCAGCCGTAAAACATCTTCTGAGTTATCTGCTTTGTTTTTGCAGGCAGAACGATTGTTTTGAGTGAACTGCAGTTATAAAAAACATCGGTGCCGAAGGTGCAGGTATCGCCTGCAAAAGTTACTTCTTCAAGCTTGTCACAGTTATAAAAAGCCGTGTTACCGATTTTTTTCACGGTTGACGGAATATTGACCTTTGTTATTCTTGTGCAGCCGTTGAACGCACCGTTGCCGATTTGCGTTACCGTTGTGCCGTTGTAAGATGAGGGTATATCAATTTCTCCCGTTGCGGTTGAAACGCAGCCCGTTACGGTTGCAATTCCGTCAAACACCCTTATCGTAAGGTTGCTTTCACCTGCCGCGGAAGCACCGACTCCCACGCAGGACAGAATCACCGCCAACGAAAGAAAAATGCTCAGTATTTTTGCGATTTTTTTCATAGTTTGTCCCCCTGTCAGATATTATCGCATTTTGATTATACATTAATTTATATAAAAAATCAATATATTTTGTTCAGTTTCAGTCTGTTCATATTGACAAATATATATGAAATAACTAAAATTAGGGTATTACTGACAGGAGAAAAACTATGATTGACGAAAACGGAAAATTCTATAAACCCGAGCGCGGCTCAACCTGCAACCCCGACCACATTATGCTGGCTTTCTGCGGCGATGCAAAGTCCGAAATGGCTGTTATCTGGCGTACCTGCACGGATATTACCTGCGGCTACATTCTTTATCGCAGGGAAGATGCAACCGAATGGACGAAAGCCGATGCAAAATACGCAACAAAGGAAACCGATATTGACATCAGCAATTATTATTCGGTAAGACTCAGCGGTCTTGAGGCAGGCACAAAGTATGTTTACAATGTCGGCTGTGACGATTACCGAAGCGAGGATTTCACATTTGAAACCGAGCCTGAAAACCTTGATAAATTCAGCTTTATTGTCATTACCGACCATCAGAAAGGCGACCCCTGCCACCTGCCCGATTACAGCAAGGTTGGCGATATGCTTAAAAATGCGCTGAAAAAGCATCCCGAATGCAGATTCATTTTCACCGCAGGCGACAACTGCGACAACGGTCAGAATGAAGTTCAATGGAACGGAATGTTTGAGGGGCTTAAGGGTATAATCGAAAGTATGCCTTATATGATGACAACGGGCAACCACGATAACCGCGGATATATTACATATTTCCCCGAGCCTACGGGAAAATATTATCTTGAACACGCCGATTTCTTTGATTTTCAATTCGGTGCGGCTTATCCCGACAACGGTCCCGAGGGGTACACGGGCGAAAACTATTCGTTCGATTACGGCAACACTCATTTCCTTGTGCTTGGTATAAATGCACCGCAGATTGTTGAGGATTGGGCATACAACGACCTGCAAAACAGCAACAAAACCTGGAAATTGGGCGCATATCATTTCCCCATTTATCCCGTTATGCCCGAGGGTCAGAATAACGACGGCTATCCTTGGCTGAGAAAGCCCATTGAGGATGGCAGACTCGACATCCTTTTTGAGGGTCACGAGCATTCATTCGCACGCACTTTCCCCACCAAAAACGACGAACATTTTGACCGCCCGTCAGAGGGTACCGTGCATTATATCGTCGGCAACGGCGGCGGAAATATTTATCACTCGAACGCACCGAAGGTCTGGCACAGCGCATTTTATCCGCAGGAAATCAGAGTCGGCTCATACACACTTGTTGAGATTGACGGCAATGTGCTGACAGCTACTGCATACCTTGCCGACGGCAGAATAATAGATGTTTTCACCATTGATAAAAACAAAGATCTGATTACCCCATATGCCCTTGCACCTACATATGACTGGACTAAAATGGCATTCAAGGGTCAGATGCTTGAGCTTATCGCCCGTGAGCATTACGCGGTAATGAAAGACGGAATATGGTATGCACCTTTCGGCGTTGTGATGCAGTTCATCGGCGGCAAGGTTGTTAAAGAAAAGGACAGCCTTTATATTGAGGCTTACGGTCACAGAGCAACCTTTACCGAGGGCAGTAACCTTGCAAAAACAGACCTCGGCACCGTTGAAATGCAGGGCAAACCGTATTTTTACAGAAACCAGCTTTACATTCCCGTTGACGACTCTGCAAAGATGTTCGAAATGGAATGGTACCACGCAAAACGCAATAACTTTATAAACTGGAACACTCCCAGCGAGGATAAACCTCTCTGCAAACACCCCGAATAAAGGAGAAAACAAGATGCTTTACAAAAAGAATTCAGCACCTGCCCTTACAAACGAGCTTTTCAAAAACCCCACCTGCGAATACAGAGGCACTCCCTTCTGGGCTTGGAACAGCGACCTCAAAGCAGAAGAACTCTGCAATCAGATTGAAATTTTCAAAAAGATGGGTCTCGGCGGCTTCCATATGCACGTTCGTACGGGTATGTCAACAAACTATCTTTCGGATGAATTTATGTCGCTCATCAAGTGCTGCTGCGAAAAGGCAGACAAAGAGCATATGCTCGCCTGGCTTTACGACGAGGACAGATGGCCCTCGGGCGCAGCGGGCGGTCTTGTTACAAAGGACGAAGAATACAGAGCGCGCTGCCTGCTGATGACAACCGTTCCCTGCAGCAATGAAGATGTTGCCGCAACAATCATTGATTCCCGTGCAGAGGGCGGCAGAGAAGGCAAGGGCTGGCTAATCAACTGCTATGATATCATTCTTGACGAAAACGGATATCTCAAGGATTATAAAATTATCGGCGAGGACGATGAAGCAGAGGGTACAAAATGGTATGCCTATGTCAAAATCCACGCACCCTCACCCTGGTACAACAATCAGACATATCTTGACACCCTCAATCCCAAGGCTGTTCAGCGTTTTGTTGAGGTTACTCACGAGAGATACAAGCAGGTTATCGGCGATTGCTTCGGCGGCGTAGTGCCTGCAATATTCACCGATGAGCCTCAGTTCACCCGCAAGGATGTGCTTGACAACTCAACGGATAAAGACGATATCGCAATGCCGTGGACAGACGATATTCCCGAAACATACAAGGCGCAGTACGGCGAGGATATCCTCGCTACCCTGCCCGAAATCTTCTGGGAGCTTCCCGACGGCAAGGTTTCAACAACAAGATATCATTATCACGATCATATTTCCGAGCGCTTCGCAGAGGCATTTGCCGATGTATGCGGCTCGTGGTGCAGAGAAAACGGAATTGCCCTTACAGGTCATATGATGGAAGAGCCTTCGCTCCACAGCCAGACAGCAGCTCTCGGCGATGCAATGCGCTCATACAGAGGCTTTGACCTGCCCGGCATCGATATGCTTTGCGCAAGTTTCGAATTCACAACCGCAAAGCAGGCGCAGTCCGCAGTTCATCAGTACGGCAGAGAGGGTATGCTCTCCGAGCTTTACGGCGTTACGGGCTGGGATTACGATTTCAGAGGCTACAAGCTCCACGGCGACTGGCAGGCTTGCCTCGGCGTAACAATCCGAGTACCTCACCTTTCCTGGTACGCAATGGGCGGCGAAGCAAAGCGTGACTATCCCGCATCAATCCATTATCAGTCACCCTGGTGGGAGGAATTCTCATATCTTGAGGACCACTTCGCAAGAGTCAACACCGCAATGACAAGAGGTAAGCCCGTTGTCAAGGTCGGCGTTATTCATCCCGTTGAAAGTTTCTGGCTCCATTGGGGTCCCAACGATAAAACCGCGCTTATCCGTGAAAATATGGATGAAAAATTCCAGAATCTCACAAGCTGGCTCCTTAAGGGCAGCGTTGATTTCAACTTCATCAGCGAATCGCTTCTCCCCTCTCTTTGTGAAAATGCATCTGCTCCCCTGCAGGTTGGCGAAATGGCATATGATGCCGTTATCATACCCGATTGCGAGACCTTGCGTTCAACAACAATCGAGCGCCTTGAAGCATT
This sequence comes from Acutalibacteraceae bacterium, assembly GCA_045632815.1. GTDB lineage: Bacteria > Bacillota > Clostridia > Oscillospirales > Acutalibacteraceae > CAG-177. Next base: position 77,271 of record JAZQXJ010000033.1, read on the forward strand.
CAGAAACGCAGGCGGCAAGCTGATTTTCCTCGGCAACGCCCCCACATTTACCGATGGCATTCCCGACGGCAGAGGCAAGGCACTCTATGAGAAATCAACGGTTATTCCTTATGACAGAGAAAAGCTTCTTAATGCACTTGAGGAAAACAGAACGGTCACTCTCCGCCTTGCAAACGGCAGACTTTCCGATAAATTTATTTATCAGCTTCGCAAAGACGGCAGCACCGAATGGCTTTTCATCAGCCGTTGCTGTGAGCCTTACAACAAGGATTGCGTACGCGAAAATCATATGCGCATAAGCGTTAAGGGCGAGTTCACGCCTTATGTTTATGACACAATCAGCGGCGAGATTTATCCCATAGCCTGCGAATACATAAACGGCAACACGGTTATCGCAAAAACTCTTTACGATTATGACAGCCTGCTGCTCAGACTTGATGAGGGTAAGGCAAAAAATGCAGTTGAGCCTGAAAAGGAAATTCTTCTTGCAAATGCAAAAGCGATGCCCGCGCTTGTACCTTATACCCTTTCTGAGCGCAACGCATATCTGCTTGATATGGCTGAATTTGCCCTTGACGGCGGCGAGTTTATGGCTGAAGAAGAAATTCTTCGCCTTGATAATGTATGCCGTGAAATGGTCGGCTTTGTTGAGCGTGGCGGAAATGTTGCACAGCCCTGGGTTATCGAGCCTGAAACAATCAAGCACTATGTGACCCTCAGATTCAGAATAAACAGCGAAATCGATTACAGCGGCGCAGAGCTTGCACTTGAAGACGCCGAAAAAGCAAAGATTATTTTCAACGGCGCAGAAATTGCAAACACAATCACGGGCTGGTACACCGATAAGGACATCAAAACGGTTGCGCTTACGGATATCCGCAAGGGCGAGAATATTCTTGATATTACCTTGCCTTTCGGCACAAGAACGAACACGGAATGGTGCTATATTCTCGGCGATTTCGGCGTAAATGTTGTCGGCAGAGCAAAGGTTATCACAGCCCTGTCCGAAAAGCTGGGCTTCGGCTCAATCATAAATCAGGGTCTGCCCTTCTACGGCGGAAATGTTACTTATCACCTTGAAGCAGAGGGCAGCAGCCTGAGAGTTGAAGCTACAAGATACAGGGGCGCTCTCATTTCCGTTGCCGTTGACGGCGAGGAAAAGGGCAAGATTGTTTACCCGCCTTACATTCTTGATGTTGACGGACTTGCAGACAGCAAGCATAATATTGACATCACACTTTTCGGTAACCGCTACAACGCATTCGGCCCCGTGCATCTTACCGATGTGAAACATTCATGGCACGGCCCCGGAGCATGGCGCAGCGACGAGGAATGCTGGAGTTATGAATATGTACTCCGCGATGTAGGCATCCTCGCAAGACCGATTGTTACAACAAAATAACCATCAAGGCACATTGCTTCTGCGGTGTGCCTTTTCTAATTTATATTATAAAATTTCTTGACACCTCATCCTGTTTGTGCTATTCTATTTATTGTATAAATAAATAAATTTGTTTATTTCTTAATAGAAATAGTTTTGTGAGCTGATACGGCTTGTGTGCTTGGGTTTCAGCTTGCAAAAATACAAATCAAAGAAAGGAGGAGTCCGATGTTTGTGCCAACCCCGTTCGGCATTATGCTTAAAACATCCCGTGAATATGCCGGAATATCTCAGGGCGAGCTTGCGGATGTGCTGGGCAAAACCGCCCAATATATCAGCAACATCGAAAAGGGCAAAAATAATTCGCCGCCCGAAGATGCCGACCTGCTCAAGCTCATTGACAGGCTCGGTTTAAAAAACGATGATGCAGAAAAATTCAGACTCCTCGCTTATGCCGACAGAGGTATGCTTCCACCCGAAATGTTTTCATACATTTCCGATTCCCCTGCCCTGCTCGGTCTTATCCGGTTTGCAATGAACAATGAGCTTCCCGAGAATTTCTGGGACAGTTTGCTTCAAAATATTAAATAATCAAAAGAGAGGTAACAATTATGAGTAAAACCCCCGATTTTGTTAAATATGCCGCCTCAATAGTACCCAGCGAACGCCAGTTGAAATGGCAGGAAATGGAGTTTTATGCCTTTTTCCATTACGGAATAAACACATTCACGAATTCCGAATGGGGCAACGGTAACGAGGATCCCGAGCTTTTCAATCCCGAAAAGCTTGACTGCCGCCAATGGGCAAAGGTTTGTCAGCTGGCAGGTATGAAAGGACTTATTCTTACCGCAAAGCACCACGACGGCTTCTGCCTTTGGCCCAGCGCATACACAGACCATTGCGTGCGTTCAAGCAAATGGAAGGACGGCAAGGGCGATGTTGTTGCCGAATGTGCAAAGGCTTGCAAAGAATTCGGAATAAAATTCGGTATTTATGTTTCACCCTGGGACAGACACGAGCCTACCTATGGCACAGGCGAGGCATACAACCGCTTTTTCAAAAATCAGCTTCGTGAGCTTCTTACCGCATACGGCGAGCTTTTCTGCGTATGGTTTGACGGTGCGTGCGGCGAGGGTGCAAACGGCAAAAAGCAGGAATATGACTGGGAAGGCTATTACAAGCTTATCCGCGAGCTTCAACCCAATGCAACAATCAACATCTGCGGTCCCGATGTGCGCTGGTGCGGCAACGAGGCAGGCGTTTGCAGAAAGAGCGAATGGAGCGTTGTGCCGTATTGGCACTCAAACAGCGAGCTGATTGCCGCCGCAAGCCAGACGGATGTTACAAAGCCGCCTAAAAAAATAAATCCCACCGCCCTTGACCTGGGCAGCAGGAAAGCTATCAAGAATTGCAACAAGCTGATTTGGTACCCTGCAGAGGTTGACACCTCAATCAGAAAAGGCTGGTTTTATCACCCCGACGAAGATTATTCGGTCAAGCCTCTGTCAAAGCTTATGGAGATATATTATAACTCCGTCGGCGCAAATGCCAATTTCCTGCTCAACGTTCCTCCCACACCCGAAGGAAAGATTGCAGAAAAAGACCTTGAAACCCTGCTTGCAATGGGTGCGCAGCTTGAAATTGATTTCAACGAAAACCTTGCAGACGGTTCAATCGTAACTGATAACCGTCATCTTGACGAAAAGCATACAGGTCAGATGGCTCTCAGTGAATACCCCGACAGCTACTGGCATTCAGGCGACGACCCCGAAGGAGCAGAACTTATTCTTGACCTTGGGGATGAATACGATATTGATAAAATTGTTCTGGGCGAAAACATCAGAACAGGTCAGCAGGTTGAAAAATTCACCCTTTACGCTCAGGTTAAGGGTAAATGGAAAAAGCTTGCATCCGAAACAGTTATCGGACACAAGCGTATCTGCAGATTTGATGAAATCCGTGTTCGTTATTTCAAAGTTGTTATCGAAAAAGCAAGATGCTTTGCAACAATTTCAAAATTTGAGGCATATTAATCCCATTCTTTCCAGATTTCGGGACAATAACCAACGGTTGCTTTCTTGCCGTTGCGCACAATAGGAGTTTTGAAAAGTTCTCCGTATTCAAGAAGCTTTTCTTCAACCGCCTCCTTGCTTGCAAGGTATTTGATGAAATGCTTTTCGTAAGCCTTGGATTTCTCGTTGATAAGCGCTTCCATTGAGCCGATTGCCGATTTCACGCTCTGATATTCGCCTTTGCTCAGGTTTTTCTGAGTGAGGTCAATAAACTGGAATTTGATTCCTCTTTCTTTAAAATATCTCTGCGCTTTTTTGGTATCAAAGCACTTATTTGTTCCGAAAATCTGTATATTCATAGCCGTCCTCCGATAAAGGTGATGATAATATGGTAATAAATATTCCTCAACAAGTCAATAGGGCAAT
>JAZQXJ010000034.1:0-53180 GCA_045632815.1 Acutalibacteraceae bacterium
GTTTGCCGTTTTTGTCAGTTTTTATTTGTTGCGTTTTTTTATTGTTTTATTTGGCTTGTTGATATGTTTTCTTTAATATTTAATTTCAATTAATATATCTTTTCTCTTGTTGCTTTTTTACGGGCGACCACGCAGGGTCGCACCTACAATGTTCGGATGACTTTTCGGGCGATTCGTGATTCGTACCTGCGGTGCACCCAATCAAAAAGGACAGCCGTAAAGGCTGCCCTGAATCATATTATCTGAACTGCAAAGTCGAGTTCAAGGGTGTGCTGTTTGTTTGTTGTGGGTTGTTCGCTTGTCATAGTTTTGAACGGGTCTTCGTAATTCCAATAGAAAGTTGCCGTGCCGTTATAAACATCGGGTGCAAAACCATATATGGGTTCCATATTCATTTCCAGCGGATGGCTGCCGTCAAGCAGATAACCTGCAACCATATTCATCTCCTGCGTATAGCTTTCACTGTTTTCCAGCACAAGCATATCCATTAAATCGGTATGCTCTTTTCCTTGCGTGTCCGCATCAATAAAGTTATACTTTCCGTCTGTAATTTTTACCCTTATTTCATAGTGCCTGTTTGGTGTATCCGTCGGCATTGTGATATATATTGTCTTTCCCGTGTTATTGGTAACGGTTGCGGTAAGAACAAACCTTTCTCCCGACTTTACGGGATTGTCGCTGAGTTCAACACGAAGGTGTACACCGTCCTTTGAAACAACCGAGCGGGACAAAACGGCATTTTTACTGTTCGCACCGTGTTTTGAGATTATGATATTCAGACGGTGTATCTGACTCTTTGTAAGGGGCATACTGCGCTGATTTTCAATATCGGTCAGAGTTCCGCAATCGGAACTGTAATAATAGGTGAAAGTCATATAATGAATTGTAGCATCATAAACACATCCATTTATTATTCCGTCCTGCCACTTACCTTCCAGAAGCTTGCCGATAAATTTCTCATTGTCGCCGTCGAGAGTTTTTGCGCAGGGCAGATAATCTGATGCAACGAAGGTTGAATTACCGCAGGTAGGCGGAACGCACATATTACCGAAATAATCCGTCATCAGTACAAAACCGTCGGGTGCGGTAGGCACGGAGCAAAGCTCATTATCGGCAACAGATTCAATTATTTTTTCGGTAAGACTTTCAATTACTTTTGCGCTTGTTGTGTCCGTTGTTTTCGAGCCATCCGAGCAGGAAACAATACTGAACATAAGCAAAAATACAATTAATATTGCAACTGCTTTTTTCATTTTTATCCCCCTTAACTGTTGGGATTATAGGCAGGAGTTGTAACCTCCATGGGCGGGGCGGCGGTAGTTGCTGATATGCCGTCAAGACTGCCGCTTCTTTTGATAAATTCAAGATTTTCCGCATTCAGGGTGATTTTGATTTTGCCGCTGTCTGTTTTATACGAGATTTCGTAATATTCATCTCCGCTGCTTGTGCGCGTTACCGTCACAAAAGGTTCAACACCCACAACAGCCTTTTTTTCGCTTTCGGCAAGATTGCCGTAGGCTGCCGCTACGATTTCCTCGTTTGTGTATTTACCCATTGAAGATGAATTTTTTGTTACAGACGGCGCTTTCTGAGTTTCGCCTTCGTCATCCTCCTGCGCAATTTCGGTTTCTGCTGAATCATACTGCTCACCGATTTCTTCTTCAAGCGTTACTCTTTGATTCATAAGTTCGGATTCATTATAGCCGAAATTCTTTTGACCGTGAGTTAATGAAGCTTCTGTCTTTTCAGGCTTTGGATCAAGATAACGGGTAATCAGGGTTTCATACTGTTCGGCAGAATACATCGTCTGTGCATTTGCAACATCAACCGTACCCTCGGCATTATTGACCGCAACGGTTATATCGGTTGTAACCTCGGGTGAGGTCTTTTTCATCATTCGGGGCATTACAAATGCCGCAGCACAAAAGCAAAAGACTATGCACAATGCAGACAACGCCATACCGACTGCTTTTTTGCGTTTTGCAATATAAGCATCTCTTTTGACATAGATGCTTGCTAAATATTCTTCGCGGTTTTTCACGGAAGCTTTGCCTCCTTTTCAAGTTCTTTTTTCAGGGCTTGTCTTGCCCTGTAGACAAGATTTTCAATCTGTTTCTTATTCTTTTTCATAACCGCCGCAGCCTGCTCATAGCTCATATCCTCAAAATAGATAAGGTGAAGCACGGTTTTATAATCATCATTGAGGGTATTCAAGGCTCTGTGAAGCTCACGCTCACGCTCTTTTTTTATAAATTCATCCTCAAGGCTTTGTCTGTCGCTCGCATTTTCTATGTATTCATAGGCACATTCGGGTTTTCTTGCGCAGCGGCGCAGATAACTGACCGCTTTGTTGCGCCCGATTGTGAAAAGATAGGTTTTCAGCGAGGTTTTGAAATTGTATCTTTTCCTGTGCAAAAGAAGTTCAACAAAGACATCCTCCGAAAGCTCCTGAGCTATTGCAACATTGCCCACATAGCGGTTAATGAAAAATATTAAGTTTTCGCTGTACATATCGAGAATTTCCCCGAATGCACTTTCGTCTCCGTCAAGGAAACGGCGGTAGCTACTTTCACCGTTACCCATTCCGAACACCTCCGTGTTAACACTTTCATTAATTATTCGCTTGCGGACAGAAAAACACTCACCTGTTTCAATAATTTTATCATCCATTGTATAATAAAATCAATAATTATTATAAAAAAACATTATATTATGTCGCTTTTACTCTTGACTTAGCAGACCGAATTGCAATATAATTTACATTAATATCGGAAACTATTATTTTGGAGGTTACAGATATGGGTATGACTATAGGTCAGAAGCTTATCAAGAGCCATCTTGTAAGCGGCGAAATGATTCCCGGAACCGAAATCGGTCTTAAGATTGACCAGACTCTCACTCAGGATGCAACAGGCACAATGGCTTACCTTGAGTTTGAAGCAATGGGCGTTGAAAGAGTACGCACAGAGCTTTCGGTTTCATATATTGACCACAACACACTTCAGAACGGTTTTGAGAACGCGGATGACCACAGATTCATTCAGAGCGTTGCAAAGAAAAGAGGTCTTCTTTTCTCAAAGCCCGGTAACGGCATCTGCCACCAGCTCCACCTTGAGCGTTTCGGCAAGCCCGGCAAAACACTTATCGGCTCAGACAGCCACACACCCACAGGCGGCGGCATTGGTATGCTTGCAATCGGGGCAGGCGGGCTTGATGTTGCTGTTGCAATGGGCGGCGGTACATACTACACAACAATGCCCAAGATGACACTTGTTCGTCTTTCGGGCAAACTTTCACCCTGGGTTGGCGCAAAGGATATCATCCTTGAAGTTCTTCGCATTATGAGCGTTAAGGGCGGTGTCGGCAAAATCATTGAATACGGCGGCGAGGGTGTAAAGACCCTTTCAGTTCCCGAGAGAGCAACCATCACAAATATGGGTGCCGAGCTTGGTGCAACAACATCCGTATTCCCCTCAGACGAAACAACAAAGGCATTCCTCAAGGCTCAGGGCAGAGAGGACGATTGGACCGAGCTTCTCCCCGATGCTGACGCTGAATACGATGAAATCATCGACATCGACCTTTGCAAGCTTGCTCCTATGGCGGCTATGCCTCATATGCCCGACAATGTTAAGACGGTTGAAGAAATCGGCAACATTGAAATCAGCCAGGTCTGCATCGGCTCATGCACAAACTCATCACTCCTCGACCTGCTCAAGGTTGCGGCTATCCTCAAGGGCAAGAAGGTTGCTCCCAACGTAAGCCTTACAATCTCCCCCGGCTCAATGCAGGTTCTCAATATGCTTTCGCTCAACGGTGCGCTTTCTGACATTCTCTGCGCAGGTGCAAGACTTCTTGAATGCTCATGCGGTCCCTGCATCGGTATGGGACAGTCACCCCAGTCAAAGGGTGTTTCTCTCCGCACATTCAACAGAAACTTTGAAGGCCGTTCAGGTACAGCAGACGCAGGCATTTATCTTGTAAGCCCCGAGGTTGCCGCAGCATCTGCAATCACAGGCTACCTTACAGACCCCAGAACACTCGGCGAAATGCCCGAAATCACAATGCCCGAGCGTTTCATTATCAATGACAATATGATTGAGCTTCCCGCTTCGGTTGAAGAAGCTGACAGCGTTGAAATCAAATACGGTCCCAACATCAAGCCGTTCCCCACAAGCGTTGAGCTTCCCGAGAGCATCGAAGCTCCTGCAATCCTTAAGGTTGGCGACAACATCACAACCGACCACATTATGCCCGCAGGCGCAAAGATTCTCCCCTACCGTTCAAACATCCCCTTCCTTTCAAACTTCTGCTTCAAGCAGTGTGACGAGCATTTTGCAGAGCGCTGCAAGGCTGCAGGCAAGGGCTTTATCATAGGCGGTGCAAACTACGGTCAGGGCTCATCAAGAGAGCATGCCGCACTTGTTCCCCTCTATCTCGGAATCAAGGCTGTTATCGCAAAATCATTCGCAAGAATCCATTGCGCAAACCTCATCAACGCAGGCATTATGCCTTTCACCTTTGCAAATGCTGATGACTACGATAAGATTGATACCGATGATATGCTGGCACTCAGCTCAATCAGAGAAGACATCAAAAACGGCAACAAGGTTTACCTTGAAAACCTGACAAAGGGCGAGAAATACGAGCTCGCATATGATTATTCCGAAAGACAGACCGCAATGATTCTTGACGGCGGACTTCTTAACTACACAAAGAATATCGGTAAATAAGGAGAAATAAATATGACTGAAGTACAGATTAAGGCTGCTCTTGAAAAGTTCGAAGCTCTCATCAGAGAGCAGGACGCAAGAAGCGAAGCTATCAAGCAGCAGGGCGATTTTGTTGACTATTCAAAGCTTGACAAGCTGACTATCGGCGTTTGCGGCGGCGACGGCATCGGCCCCATCATCACAAACGAGGCTGCAAGAGTTCTTGAATTCCTTCTTAAGGAAGATGTTGAAGCAGGCAAGATTGAATTCAAGACAATCGACGGTCTTACAATCGAAAACCGCGTTGCAGTCAACAAGGCTATCCCCGACGATGTTCTTGAAGAACTCAAGAAATGCCCCGTTATTCTTAAGGGACCCACAACCACTCCCCAGGCAGGCGATCCCTGGCCCAACATCGAGAGCGCAAATGTTGCAATGAGAAAGGCACTTGACCTTTTCTGCAATCTCCGCCCCGTCAAGGTGCCCGAAGAAGGCATTGACTGGACATTCTTCCGCGAGAACACAGAGGGCGCATATGCAGTAGGCTCAAAGGGTATCAATGTTACGGATGACCTTGCTATGGACTTTGTTGTTACAACAACAGAAGGCTCACAGAGAATTGCACGCCTTGCATATGATTACGCAAGAAGAAACGGCAAGAACAGAGTTTCAATCATCCAGAAGGCTAATGTTATCAAGACAACAGACGGCAAGTTCCTCAACCTTTGCAAAGAGGTTGGCAAAGATTACCCCGAAATCACAACAGATGAGTGGTACATTGATATCACAACCGCAAAGCTTATCGACAAGAAAAGAAGAACAGACTTCAAGGTTTTCGTTCTCCCCAACCTTTACGGCGATATCATCACAGACGAGGCTGCTGAATTCCAGGGCGGCGTAGGCACAGCAGGCAGCGCAAACATCGGCAAGAAATACGCAATGTTTGAGGCTATCCACGGCTCAGCTCCCAGAATGATGAGAGAAGGCAGAGGTCAGTATGCAGATCCCTGCTCAATGCTCCGCGCAGCAGTTATGCTCCTTTCACACATCGGCAAGCAGTCTGAAGCAGACAAGCTTGAGAGAGCACTTGATATCTGCATGTACGAAGAAAAGAAGCTGAAGATTACGGGCCGTGCAGACGGCGCAACCTGCGAAGATTTCGGCAACTATGTTATGGAAAAACTCACAACTCTTTAATATATAAATTACATTATATATAATGAAGCCCCCGAAAAGGAATCAACCTTTTCGGGGAAATTTTTATTCTATCGGAGCAAGGTGTTTTTTCTCTACCCTGCCTGCGTATTCTTCCGTTACTATCCATGCATACCCTTCTTCATAGTAATAACCTCTATAATAAATTTTGTCGCCCCGTGAAAGTGTGGCAACAGTTTCCCAATCTGCCGAAACATAACTTCTGTTTTCCACTTTTACATTATCGTCAGAAACTGTACAGTATTTTGCATTGTCGGGAAGAATATATGTTTTTTCAACTTTTTTCATATACAAACTACCATCTTTATTTCTGCATATTGTAAATGTGTAGTTTGTCAGGCAACCATAGGTATATGTGTTAAACATCTTCAAAGCATCATTCTGTATTCCCTCAAAGGTCTGTTCGTTTTCTCTGAAATCTTCCGAGCCGGCAACAGCCTTTACAATGTATGTTCCACCAACCGTTTTTACATCGCAAACATAGATTGCTTCGCCGCCACTTAAACATATTTCATTCGCAAATCGAACAATCAAATCTGTTTCAGGAAGATATGCATATCTGAAATTAAAATCATAATTTTCAAAAACCGATTCACAATTTATTATGTCATTGAATTTTTCGAAATCACTTTCTTTAAATTGCCTTGCACTCGGTCCGTAAATGCTCCGTAAATATGAATTGATTTTCTCTAATTTTGTAAATGAATATTCTCCCAAGCGACAAGAATATTGACTTTTCTTCATTTCGGCAACAGCGGTATTCCATTCATCGCTTTTGTATTCATATCCGTCAACACGCCAAACAGAAGTGCCGAAAAAAGCATCGTTAAGGATTTCATTGGGTGTACCATTCCAATTATCGTACTCATCGCAACCATATTCCATAGGAATTAAATCTAACAGTTCCAAAAGAAATTCTTCGGAATAATCATCCTCAAAATTTGTTTTTTTGAATGTAAAACTATGTTCTTCATTTTTTATTTTTATTATTCCGTTTTCATAAATTGTTCCTGTTGAAGCTTCCGTTTCAGGCTCTGTTATTGCCTGTGTTTGCTCTGCAGTTGTTTCAACTTCTGTTGTGTTGTTGTTTGTTGTTGACATTTCTAATTCAGGCTCATTTTCAGTTTTGCAAGCCGTTACAGCTGAAATGAGAATACAGCAAAGAATAATTATTGCAACTAACTTTTTCATAAAATTCCCTCCGTTTTAAAATTCCTTTTACAACTATATAATAGACTGAAATTTGTTGAATAGCAAGTTACAAACATTTACATTATTATTACAAATCGTAACAAAAAGGCAGCCTCATTGAAGCTGCCTTTATCTTTATAAAGTTTATTTATTGACTATCGGTGTTATCACGGGTTTGCCCTCACGGTCAAGCAAAGGGGTCAGACCGCCTGCGTTGCCGCTTTGGCAAAACAGATAATTCACGCCCGTTTCTTTATCAACAAGAATCTGTGTAATCTCCAATGCTCCCTGCGAATACACTTTTTCAAATCTTTTTTCTTTTGCCATAAAGCTTTCACCTTTCTTTCAGCTTACGCTGTAATCACTGGCAAGCTCAAGATATGCATCATCGCCGAAGCCCTTGAGTCTGTAAACATTATCCCTTGAGGGGCAATACATTTCAAGGGTGCCTTTTTTCGCGCCCGTTATCATCAGCATAAATTGGGTAATGGCAGGAATCAGGAGCGAAAAATATGCATCGCCCGTAACGGAATTCCATACTGAAAAAGCAAAGGTTGCGCAGTTGTTGACAAATCCCCAATAATTCGGATAATTCTTCAGCTTCTGCGTAAGGGTATTAAGCTGAGCTTCATTGATATCTTCCGATTTTGACCAAACCTTATCCATACGGTTTTTTGTGTTTTCTTTATACGCTTCGATGTTGTAATAAATTCCCCAGCCGTCATTTACGGAGAATGAAAACGCGCCGACTGAAACGCCCTGACCTGCAGGCACGGTATAATGACCGACCTGAATAGACTCATCGGAATTATTGTGGACATAAATCCATGTGTGACCCGATATCGGCCATACATAAATGGCTGCGCAAAGTGAAATCGTTGCAACGGCTTCGCCCTCTGTGCTTTCTGCAGAGGTTTCATTTTCTGTTGCCATAACGGGAATCATCACAGAAAATGCCATTATCAAAGCAAGCAGAACAGCAATAATTTTTTTCATATTATCACCCTTTATTTTTTCTTGATTAATGCACCGACAACGCCGGCGGTAACTGCCGCCGCACCTGCAAGCACGGCAAACTTCTGCTTTTCTTTTTCATCCGCATCCCAGAAATAACGAAGCTTTGCGCTTGTGCTTCTGCCGCAAAGCTCGGCATAATTAAAGAAATAAGTTATGTAGTCAGCAGGATTTCTCTCGTCAATTTCAAACACTCTTACTCCCCTTGTTTCATCGCCGTAGCAGCGGAAAGATGCACAGGAGGTCTGAATAAAATCAATTCCCTTATAATTGCCCTCAAAGCAATTTCTGTGGTCGTGACCCGAAACAATCGCCCTGACATCGCCGCATTCAAGCGCCGCATCAAAAAGGCCGTTGCTCTCTTCAAGTATGCATGGATATTCACCCATCTGACCTCTTACGCCGTCCTTGAGTCTGACCCAGCCGTGCCTTGAATCAAACACAGCGCCGACAGCATCAGGACCGCATTCTTCAATGAGGTTTGTGATTTCGGGAAGCGGAATATGCGCAAACATAAGCGAGGGTACAGGCACTCCGCCGTTTTCTGCGGTAAGCTTTGCGCTTTCAGCCTTATACCACTCAACGGTTTCGGGCTTTATCGCCTGGAAGCATTTATTCTGCGCCTTGTCGTGCCATGCGCTGTCCAACATCCATAAGTTGAACAAGGGCTTGTCACCGTCGCAGGAATAAACGGGAATATTATATGTATCGCAATCCACCTTGCCGTTGCGTGTATTCATAGGCAGACACATTGAATAACTGCGGTAAATATCCGCCTGCTCATCCTTGGAAACAGGATTCATATCATCGTGGTTGCCGTAAATCATCGCAAAAGGAATTTTGCGTTTTTCAAGCGGTGCGCAGATATGACGAATGGAATCCTTCATAACGCTGAGGGTTGCCGCCTTGCCGCTTGCAATCTGTCGGTTACCAAAACGGGCATCAAGCAAATGGTTGCCGAGGATGTTATCACCCGTAAAAACAACAAGGTCGGGCTTGATTTTATCGTATGCATTGTCAAGCATTTTTACCATTGCTTTACGCACATACTTCATATCCTGAGGGTCGCTGACCTGCATAATAATCAGCTTACCGTTAGGTCTGAATCTTATTTCATTACTGTTTCTCATATTCTTCTCCAAAAAGCAAAGCGGAGGACGGTTTAAGCCCTCCGCCCGTTCATTAATTAATTATTTATCTGCAAGTCTTTTTTCTCTTTCAGCGAGGAACTTTGACTTTGCAGGCACAACATAAGTGATACCTTTTTCGATAATTTCAAATGATGTGTCGGTTACATATTTAATTTCGCCGTCAACATTAACCGCCGCAGGCTTGTCACTGTGGATAACAAGCTTTTTGCCTCTCCGGAATTCTGTGATATCCCAATCAAGATGCTCGCCTCTCTTATACTTATTGAGAAGCGTTACAAGCTTTGCTCTTGTTACTCTTGATTCAACGATAACAAAGTCAAGAAGTCCGTCCTCGGGCAAAGCAAGAGGAGCTGCCATAAAGCCGCCGCCGTACCATCTTGAGTTGCCGCAGAAGCAGAAAAGGCAATCCTTTGTTTTCTTTTCGCCGCCGTCAATGCTGTAAGTAAACTTATTCTTGAATTTCCTGATGATTGCGTAAAGGCAGCCGATATAATACGCGCCCTCGCCTGTTACGAGAGGAAGCTTTTTGATTTTGCCCTGCATAGCGCAAACTTCAGCATCCATACCCATTGAACACTGATTGATTGCAATTTCATCGTCGCATTTGATAACATCAAACTCAACAGGAACACCGTTTATCTGATCATCAAGGTTGAGGAATTCTTCCTTTGTTCCGAAAAGGCGGATAAAATCATTACCCGAGCCGAGAGGAACAACCGCAACCTGAGCATTCTTATAGCCGAAAGCACCGTTGACAACATCATAAAGAGTGCCGTCGCCGCCGCAAGCGTAAAAACGGATTTCTTCGCCCGTTGCAGCCTTGTTTCTTACATATTCAATTCCCTCTCCTGCTTTTTCTGTAACATGAATTTCGCAGTTGAGCGAATATTTCTGACAAACTTCTTCAATTTTGGGTCTGATAAAATCAAGCACCTTGCCCTGACCTGCCGCGGGATTAATAACAAAAATATGTTTCATAATTTACTTCCTCTCATTATTTATAATACATAAATAACTGACATTTAATCATACCGTTGTATAATTTGCGTCTTTTGTCTGCTTTTCTGCCGAAAGCTTTTTCAAATTCTTCGTCAGGGCTGATGATGCTGTAGGACCAGCCTTTTTTCTGTTCAAACGCTTTACCCATCATTTTGTAAATCGCTTCACATTCGGTAATATCGAGCAATCTTTCGCCGTATGGCGGATTGCAAATCAGAGTTCCGCGCTCTGTTTCTGGGCTGAACTTTGAAACATCGGCAACCTTGAACTGAATTTTATCTGCAACACCCGCTCTTTCGGCATTGACTTTTGCAATTTCTATTGCTCTTTTATCGATATCAGAACCGAAAGCCATAAAGTCATCGCAGGGTCGGACAAGGCTTTTTGCTCTTTCTCTTTCTTCTTCCCACACATTTCTGTCGATAACGCCGAAACGCTCTGCGGAAAATCTGCGGTTGAGACCGGGGGCGATATTCGCCGCCATCATAGCGCCTTCAACAAGAATTGTGCCTGAGCCGCACATAGGGTCATAAAGCTTGTGATAGGGTCTTAAGTGAGAAAGGCTGCAAAGCGCCGCCGCAAGGGTTTCCTTAATCGGGGCGTCGTTGGCATTGAGCCTGTAGCCTCTCTTGTGAAGTCCCATACCCGAAGTATCGATAAGAAGAGAAACCTTGTCTTTCATAATCGAGAACTGAATCTGATGAACGGGACCCGTCTCCTCAAACCATTCAATTTTATATTTTGATTTCAGCCTTTCAACAACCGCTTTTTTGATTATCGCCTGACAGTCACGGGTACTGAAAAGAGTTGAATTGATTGAATAGCCTTTAACGGGGAACGCATCAAGTGAGCCGATCCATTCCTCCCAAGCAAGGGCTTTGGCGCCTTGAAAAAGTTCTTCAAAGCTTCTTGCTTCAAAGGAACCGACAAGAATCTGCACTCTTTCCGCAAAGCGTGAGCAGATATTGACACGGGCAAGAATATTTTCATCGCCGCTAAAAAGAACTCTGCCGTTTTCAGCCACAACATTCTGCGCACCTAAATCCTTCAGCTCGCCTGCGATAAGCGATTCCATTCCGAGCAGACAAGGAATTACAAAATTAATATTCATCGGGTTTCTCCTCCGGGTTTCATTGAAAAAGGCGGGAACCGAGAATACGATTCCCGCCGACAAAAAACTAAATGTTATTCATCCGGACCTTTTATTCAACATCAGGTGTAATCAGACCGTAGCCGCCGTCGTTGCGCTTATAAACAACTGCAATTTCGCCGCTTGCTTCCTCAAGGAAAACATAGAACTGATGGTCAAGCAGATTCATCTGCAGAATTGCTTCATCAACGCTCTGCGGCTTAAGGCTGACTGTTTTGCGCCTTACAAGCTCAAACTCAACTTCTTCTGCAACCTCTGCTTCATCGGCAAATGCATCGAAGCTGGCTGCACGGAGCTTTTTCTCGATTCTGGTTTTGTTTTTTCTGATTTGCCTGATAAGGGTGTCAACACATTTGTCGAGAGCTTCGTTCATATTTTCCGCTCTCTCCTGAGCTCTGAAAATCATTCCGTTGTTATTAACGGTGATTTCTACGGACTGTGATGACTTTTCTACGGTTGCAGTTACTTTCGCCTCCGCATCGGAGCCGAAAAAGCGCTCAATTTTGGCAAGCTTCTTTTCTGCGTGTTCTTTGAAAGAATCTCTCGGTGAGCATTTGCGACCAATAATTGTGATTTTCATATAGTCATCCCCTTTTAAAGCTATTGAGGTAATTTACCTCAAGTTCAGTATAGCATATATTCACAAAAAAGAAAAGACTATTTTAATAAAATTATTAAAAATTTACAATTAAAGTGTCTCTGTTGCATGCCTTGTAACATGACAACCAACATTAACCGCAACGGGCAGACCCGCAATATGAGTCGGCGCCGCTTCAATTGCAACGCTGAGGGCGGTTGTCCTTCCGCCAAAGCCCTGAGGTCCGATATTCAGAGCATTGACCTTTTCAAGAATCTCCCTCTCCATTGCCGAATAATATTCATCATCATTGTGCCTGCTCACATCTCTGCACAGAGCTGTTTTTGCAAGCAATGCACATTGTTCAAATGTGCCGCCTATACCGATGCCAAGCACCATCGGCGGACAAGGATTGCTACCCGCCTGCCTTATGGCGCTGATAACATAATTTATTATATCTTCCCTTGTTGCGGACGGCGTAAGCATTTTTAAGCTGCTCATATTCTCGCTACCAAAGCCCTTGGGTGCAACGGTAATTTTAACGCCGTCACCGTCAACGATACGGGTATGAATAACAGCAGGAGTGTTGTCCCCCGTATTCACTCTTCTCAAAGGGTCTCCGACTACGGAGCAGCGAAGATAGCCTTCAGTGTAGCCCCTTGAAACACCTTTGTTGACCGCCGCCTCAAAGCTGCCGCCCGTAAAATGAACATCCTGCCCGATTTCGGCAAATATAACAGCCATTCCCGTATCCTGACACACGGGAATATCCAGCTCCCTTGCGGCATTTATGTTGTCCTCAAGAGATTTCATAATGCTTTTTGGAAGCTCGACGCATTCGCAGGCACCGCATTCTTTTATTCTGTTTTCCAGGTCGGCAGGAAGATACTTATTGGCTTTGATACACAAATCACGTACAGCCTGCTCAACAAGGCTCAAATCAATTTCACGCATAATGCAACCTCAACAAAAAACGGGAGCATGACGCTCCCGCTTGAAAATCCGTTGTTAAACAGCAAAGCAATTACTTGTTGCCTCTGCGGTTATAACCGCCGCTGCCTCTTTTTGAATCGCTTGCTCTCTTAAGGTCGGTCATTTTTTCATCGCTGACCTGCTTGAAACGGGCCATCATATCTTCAAAAGACGGTTTAGCACCTTCTGCGGGAGCGCTGCTTTTCTGTCCGTTCCAGACCTGGGGTGCGCGTCTTTCACCTTTGGGCTTCTGAGGGCGCTGAGGACGCTGCTCCTTAGGCTGCTCTGCAAGCTTTCTTATTGAAAGACTGATTTTTCCGTCGGGAGAAACTGAAATAACCTTTGTTGTTACCTCCTGACCTACGGAAACATGCTCCCTGATATCCTTAACGTAGTTTGCGGCAACTTCAGAAATATGTATCATTCCGGTTTTTCCGTCCTCCAGCTCAACAAATGCGCCGAAATCGGTCAAACCCGTGACCTTGCCGCTGACTATTGCTCCTTCTTCGATCTGCATACGGTAAAAAAATCCTTCCCTTTTAATAGATAGTATGTATTGAAAACGAAATCGGTTTATGACGCAGTGGAATCGTAGTATACTCTTTCGTCAGGCATAACATAGTTATATTGCTCTCTTGCGATTTTTTCAATGTATGCGGCTTCATCTCCGCTGTCGATAATCATCTGAAGCTCCGCATTGTCATCAATCTGCTGCTGATAGGTTTTCTTCAGCTCGGCAACCTCTCTCTCCTGCGCCCTAACCTTTGTCTGAAGGCTGATAAAAGTTGCAACAAAGTAGCACACCAATGCACAAAAAAGCACGGTGAGTATAATGCTGTGTTTTCTGTTTTTCTGCTTTTTAACAGCCATTCTTCTTTTCCTTTTCAGAATATTTTTGTTTTTTAATACAACTGTATAGATTATACACCATATGTCTGTACTTTTGCAAGTTAAATTTTGCTTTTTTATCAGATTTTCTTATTATTTTTTTACATTTTCCTCTTATTTTCCCAACTTTACGGAAAAATTTGCCTGAAATTTTTTTAATTCTCCTTGAAACTGCATATTTCACTCTCCTGAAAAAGCCGATAACCGCGTTACTCAGGCGGATTGCAACCGCGCCGAAAGAAAAATAATAAATGAGCCAGCCCAAGGCTTCCCCCGTCACGGCATACAGCCGCACTCTGCCGCTGTCCACGGCAAGAATAAAGCAGAAAACAAGCAGAGAGCAAACCGCAAAATAAAGCAAATCCATAAAAAAGGTGAAACCCTTTGAACGTGAAATTATCAGCCTCACAAGCCTGAAAATATCGTACAGAATACCCAACAAAAAGCCGAAGCCAAGAGAATAAAAAAATATCTCCGTCTGCTCAGCCAAGCCCTGAATATAAATCATTTATCTGAATACCCTGCTGAAAAAGCCGCCGCTTTTAGGTGTATCCTCCGAGTAAATAAGCGCGCAGATATTACCCTCAACCGTAAGCTCCCCTACCTCAACGCTCAGACGGTTGATATGAAGATTGCTTCCTCTTACGGTCAGCTCGCCCAAATCCGTGAACACAATTACGGTTTCCTCGTCAAAGCTGTCCACATCCGAAACACCCGATACGGTCAGCAGCCTTCTGTCCTCCAGAACAAGATTATGAGGCATTGCCTGAACTCTTTTTTCATCTGCCATAAATAAAAACCTCCCTTTTCATTCTATAGTATGATAAGGAAGGCTTGAATATGAGTTGTTTAATTAAAGCTGCCTGAACATAAGCGCTGCGCTCTCTTTGGTTGCATGCTCGGAAACATTAAGCACCTCAAAGCGGCTTGTGTTGGCGCCGAAGGTTATTTCGATTATATCGCCGACCTTTACATCATAAGACGCTCTTGCAACCTTGCCGTTAACCGTAACATGCTTTGCATCGCAGGCTTCGTTGGCAACCGTTCTTCTTTTTATAATTCTTGATACCTTAAGATATTTATCAAGACGCACCGTTAATCACTCCAAAAAAATTGTGGGGTTGCCGTAAAGCAACCCCTATGAATTTCAAACTTATTTTGCAACCTTTGCCTTAAGAGCTGCGCCTGCCTTGAAAGCGGGAACCTTTGTAGCTGCAACCTTGATTGTTTCGCCTGTTCTGGGGTTACGAGCTTCCTTAGCTGCACGCTCACGAACTTCGAAAGTACCAAAGCCGATAAGCTGAACCTTATCACCTGCTGCAAGAGCATCTGAAATAGCTGCTACAACAGCGTTAACTGCCTTCTCAGCGCACTTCTTTTCGATGCCTTCGTTCTTTGCAATTGCGTTTACAAGTTCTGTCTTATTCATTTTTCTTACTCCAATCTTTTGATTTTCTATTTATGAAACACCTTAAGGTATTCATATTCAATTATTATCTGCTGACTTTGCCTCATCCCACAAGGCGTCAAGCACATCAAGCGAAGCAGACTTCATATCTATACCTCTTTCGTCTGCAAGCTTTTCAACAACAGTAAAACGGGAAAGAAATTTATCGCTTGCGGCTGTCAGCGCTTCTTCTGCATCGGTTTTGATAAACCTTGAAACATTAACCGCAGAAAAAAGCACATCACCAAGCTCCTCGGTCATATTCTCGCCGTCGCTGTTTTCGATTGCCTGACGAAGCTCTGCAATTTCTTCCTCAAGCTTATCGAGTGCGCCTGAAACATCGCTCCAATCAAAGCCGATATTCGCAGCCTTTTTCTGAAGCTTTGTTGCGCGCATAAGCGCAGGCAGCTCTCTTGGCACGCTGAGCATTGAATCCGTTGTTGTTTTTTGCTTTTTTGTTTTCATCTTGATTGCGTTCCAGTTGGTAAGCACATCGTCAACACCCGAAACCTCAACCTGACCGAAAACATGGGGATGGCGTTCAATCAGCTTTTTGCATATGCCGTCTGAAACGGCGCCAAAATCAAAGACCCCTGCCTCCTGCTCAATGCATGTATGGAACGCTACCTGCAAAAGCAAATCGCCGAGTTCCTCGCACAAAAGCTCTTTATCGTCCTTGTTGATTGCCTCGATAACCTCATAGGTTTCTTCAATCAGATCTTTCTTTATGCTTTCGTGAGTTTGCTGAGCATCCCAGGGGCATCCGCCGGGAGATCTGAGAATTTTCATAATCTCCAGCAAATCCTGCACATCGTAGCTGTTTTTAAACTCAAATTCTGCCATTTTCAACTACCTCCGCAGACCTTATCTTATATTTTAACCTAAAAGTCCGTATTTTTCAAGGGTTTTTGCAATTTTTTCTCCTTTTGGCAAAACAGATACATCTTCACGGGCAATTCCCTTTATAAGAAGAAGCGAAATTGCATATACGATAACAGCAAGAACAACTGCTATACCTGCAGAAACCGTACCCATATTCAGGAAACTTTCGGATGTATCGGCAGGGAAAATTTTGTTGAGAAGTCCATTTGCCGCAAAAGCGGTTACGCCGCAAAGAGATGCGCATATAAGCGGTTTCACAAGAACTGAACCCCAGCGAATTTTAACCTTTGATATTTTGAGGAGCGAAACAAAGTTGCAGGCAACGATAACAACATAGAAAAGCACCGTGCCGACCACAGCACCGTAAATGTTTATTTTGGGATTGCCTACAAGAATAAAGTTGCAGATTATCTTGCAGATTGCACCGACAACAACGGATTTAACGGGAATATCCGTTCTGCCGATTGCCTGAAGCATATTTGTTGTTGGTGTTGAAATAGCCATAACCGGTGTTGCAAGACCGTAAGCAACAAGAATGGGAGTTACAACCGAAATTGCATCGGAGCTTGAGCCTCTGCCGTAAATAACGGTAAGAATAGGCTCAGCAAGAGCCGCCATACCGATACCTGCGGGCAATGCAATGAGCATTCCGATTCTGACAACGGTTTCAACTGTTGATTTTGTTGCCTTTTTATCCTTGGTTGCCCACGCAGCCGCAAGAGCAGGCAATGCACTTACGCCAAGCTGAATTGTGATTGTGGGAACAAGATTTTTGAAGTCAAGCGCCATTCCGTATGAACCCCACAGATAACTGCGCACTTCTTTGAGGTCGTTGAGATTAAGCCTTGAAAGGCTGACTGCGTTGTTGAACGCTTCGCCGTGCATCTGCAGAACAGCATTGAAATCCGATTCAAGCGCAGACATAAGGCGTGACTGAATCGTAACCGTATCCACAAGGTTGGTTATGTTGAGAACAAGGGAGCTGATAACCATAGGAACGGCAATTTTTATCATTGTTTTTGCAATTTCATCCGAGGGCGCCGATTTGGGTGAATTGACAAGCTGAACTCTTGTAAAACTGTCGCCCTTGATTTTGTAGCAGATAATAAGAAATATATTGCTTAAAATTGAGCCTACGGTTACGCCGAGAACGGCACCTGCCGCAGCCCAGGGAAGAATAACGCTGTTTGCCTCCGTATCGCTGACAACCGCATTGCCGAAAACCGTGGCACTTACATTGCCCGACGCAAGCATACCTGCCTCGTACTGACCTTCACCTATTGAAATAATAAGCTTTGCCAGCGCAAGACCGATAAGCAGCTTACCCAGAGCCTCAATAACCTGCGAAATTGCCGTTGGAGTCATATTGCGCAGACCTTCATAATAGCCTCTGTAAGCCGACATATAGCAACAGAAGAATATTGACGGAGCAACGCAAAGAACAGCAGGAAGGCTTCTGATGCCCGCAACAAAATGAGCATAAGGATAAGCCGCAATAAGCAGAACAAGAGTGCCGCCGATACCGACAATCGTGAACACTCTCTGTGACACCTTGAACACCATTCTTGCCTCGCGGTGTTTATTGAGAGCCACATTTTCCGCAACCATTCTTGAAACCGCAACAGGCAAGCCTGCCATTGAGATTGCAAAAATGGGCGTATAGACCTCATAGGCGGCGCTGAAATAGCCTCTGCCCGTTGCACCCAGCATATCCGTCAGCGGAATTTTGAACAATGCGCCTATAAGCTTAACAAGCACTACGGCAAACATAAGCATCATTGCGCCGTTTAAAACTGACTGTTTTTTTTCTGTAGCCAATCGGCTCACACTCCTTTAATCTGCGCCCGTAAATTCACGCAGAAGTGAATCTGCAGGCAGCAAAGTATAATCTGTATTTCTGAAAAGACCAAGTTTATTCAAAAGCGAATCCGCTTTTTCGGCATACTCGGGATTTTTGACGCACGAAAGCAATTCGGTTGCCCTTTTTGCAAAAACGCAGGGCTCGCACGGATGAAACGAATCAAGCTTCACATCGGCAAGATGCTCAAACGGAAAAAGATATTTACCCTCTCCCCTCATAACGCTTTGCCATATTTCAAAAGTACGCTCAACCGAGGTTGAACGGAAGCGATAATCACGAACCATACGGCGCACAAACCGCAAATCCCGTTTTGACAGCATAACGCTGCCGTCATCCTCATAAACCCTTGTTGAAACGCTTACATAAATCCTGAAAAGATTTTCTTCGCTGAGGGTATCAGTTATAACGGGATTGAGAGCGTGCAGACCCTCAACTATTATAATATCATTTTCGCAAAGTTCAATGCATTTTGCGTTGTTTATTCTTTCGCCCGATTTGAAATCAAAAACAGGCAGCTGAGATTTGCCTTTTTCAACAAGCTCGCCAAGCTTTGAATGCAGCAGTTCAATATCCAGCGCCTCAACGCATTCATAATCGGGCTTTCCGTTTTCGTCAAGAGGATACCCGACGCTTCGGGGATTATAAAAATCATCAAGCGAAACGGTATATGCCCTGCCGCCGAGCTGATTGATATCCTTTGAAAGAATCGATGCGGTTGTTGTTTTGCCCGATGAACTGGGACCTGCAAGCATAACAATCTTTTTGTCCGCATCGGCAAAAATTCTTTCCGCCACGGAATCAACACAGCCGTGATACTGCTCTGAACACCGTTTCAGGAAAGCTTCGGATTCAAGAGCTGCTTCATTAATTTTTTTGCAAGTATATATTTCTTTCATTCTTCATCACCTATAAGATTTAGTATGACGAATAAAAGCTCTTTATTCCGTTTTTGCGCTCGCTGATTTTGTCAAATCCTGAAATATATTCATACGGATATTTATAATTAAAAATTCTTTCAACATTGTGCGTACCCGGCTCGCAGAGTTTTATGACCGCTCCCGCGCCGACGGCAAGCACCGTGTGACATTCTTCCATCATAAACACATTGTAAAGACATTCATGCCCCGTTTTGCTCCAGCCAACATTTTCAAGATTGCCAACGCATTTACTCTGGCGATACATATAGTAAGGAGCATAGCCGCACTTTGAAAGGCGCGAGGATGCATATTCGAGCATCTTTTTTGCCGTGTTTCCGCCCGACACCTCTGCGCCCGATGCGTTGAGGTTTGACGAACGCTTGAGAGCAAGGGTATGCACGGTTATATTTTCGGGAGCGAGGGAAATTGCGGTATCCACGCTTGAGCAGAAATCCTCAAAGCTTTCGTCGGGCAAGCCTGCAATCAGGTCCATATTGATACTGTCAAAGCCGTATGCTTTTGCGAGCTGATATGCCTTGACAGACTGCTCAACGGAATGCTCTCTGCCGATAATCTCCAGAGTCTGCTGATTGAATGTCTGGGGATTAATACTGATTCTGCCGACATTGTGAAGGTGTAGAATCCTCAGCTTTTCGGGAGTTACCGTATCGGGTCTGCCGACCTCGACGGTATATTCTCTGACGGTTGAAAGGTCAAAATTCCTTTCGATTGCGCCGAGAAGCCTGTCCATCTGCGGAGCTTCAAGCACACCCGGCGTACCGCCGCCGAAATAAACACTTTCAAGGCGAAGCCCCAATTCGGAGGCGATTTCGCCCGTAATTTCAATTTCTTCGGCAAGCTTTTCAAGATATTCGGGAAGAATTTTTCTTGCGTTGGCATTGCCGATTGAATGAGATACAAATGAGCAATAGCTGCATCTTGACGGGCAGAAAGGAATTGAAACATAAAGGCTGAAGGATTTATCCTGCGACAAATCAATTATCTTCTGCTCTGCCGCCGCAACGGTAAATGCAAGCTCCGCCTTTTCCTCGCTGACAAGCAATTCCTCGGTAAAGTAGCGCCTCGCTTCCTCCTCGCCGCATTCCTCGATAAGTCGGAGAACAAGCTTTGAGGGGCGCACACCCGTCTGTATACCCCACGGGGGCGTATAGCCCGTTATATCGGAAAGCACATTGAAAATAAGCTGTGCCGTTTTAAGCTCGCATTTATCGCGCTTTCCCTCGTCGGTTTCTTCATCGGAAAGAGCAACAACCGCACTCGTTTCACGGCATTCGCCGTCAATAACGGCTTTAACGGTAATAAGATTTCCGCCGTCAACCGCTTCGCAACGGGTTATGACTTCCTTATTGTCTTCTCCGCTCTCATCATAAACTATATTAATTTTTTCGTTGGGGTAATAAACCCTGCACAGACTTTCACATTCATAATGAAAATCGTGACCGAAAATTCTTAATATCACTTATTTTACCATCCTTCTGATGTACCAATTGCGTTTTCTTTCGCTTTCGAGAGTTGTTTCTCTGTTATGACCGGGCAGCACCCTGTAATCTCCGTCAAGAGCGATAAGCCTTTTGAGTGAGCTTATCATAAGCTCATCGCTGCCGTCGGGGAAATCCGTTCTGCCTGCAGTCATACAAAACAGCGTATCGCCGCTGATTATTGTTTTATCATTCTCAATTATGTAGCACACGCTGCCCATTGTGTGACCGGGTGTGCTCATAACTTTTATTTCTTCGTCGCCGAGGGTAAGCACATCGCCCTCTTTGATAAGTATATCTGCCGTTACGGGAATCTGCGGGTCGGGCATATTGCCCTTTGCAAGGCTCTTCTGAGGGTCTGTAAGATGCTCAGCATCCTTAAAATGAATAACCACCTTTGCACCCGTTGCATTCTTTAATCCGGGGACTCCGAAAATATGGTCGAAATGACCGTGTGTAAGTAAAATATATTTAAGCTTCGCTCCATTCTGAGCGAGTATGTCATTGAAAGCTTCAACATACCACGCAGGGTCAACAATCGCCGCTTCGCCCGATTTTTCATCGATAAGCATATAGCAGTTTGCAAACATTTCGTGACCCAGGTCAAGGGTTAAAATCTTCATTTATTCCTCCGATTATTTCTTACACCAGATATCCGTATCCATAATTATGGTGACGGGACCGTCGTTTTCAATTTCAACCTTCATATCCGCGGCAAAAACGCCCGTTTCAACCTTGCCTATGCCGTTTTCAAGCAACTTTGAGCAGAAATAACGGTAAAGTCTGTCCGCTTCATCGGGGGCGGCAGAATCCGTAAACGAAGGTCTGTTGCCTTTTCTGATATCAGCGCAAAGAGTAAACTGCGACACAACAAGAATTTCTCCGCCGATATCGGTTATGCTTTTGTTCATTTTACCTGCGTCGTCCTCAAAAACACGCAGCTTTGCAACCTTGGCGGCAAGCACTTCCGCCTGCGCCTCGGCGTCGCCGTCCATAACGCCGAGCAGGATATTATAACCCTTGCCGACGCTGCCTTTTATTTCACCGTCAACGCTGACGGAGGATTTATTGACTCGCTGAATTACTGCTCGCATTTATATACCTGACCTTTCAATTGAAAGAACGCCGTCTATCTTATCAATTTTTGCAACGAGGGAGTTGAGATGCTCAACACCGTTGACCGAAACCGTTACCATAACTATAGCCCTGCCGTCCCTTGTGTTACGGGTGCTGATATCATTAATCATAATACGCATACTTGCAAGCAGGCTGGAAACATCCGCAAGCAATCCGATTCTGTTGAGACAGTAAAGCTGAAGGGTACACTTGAATTCTTCTTTTATGGTTGTGTCCCAATAAGCCTTTATCCATCTGTCAGGCTCGCCCGCCTTGCTTATGTCATCGGGTACATTGGTGCATTTCTTTGTGTGAATGGACACGCCGTGTCCCCTTGTGATAAAGCCAATAATATCGTCGCCCGGCAGAGGATTGCAGCAACGGGAGAATTTGATGAGGCAATTATCAATTCCCTCAACAATAACGCCCTCTTTGCTCTTCGTGCGTTTTTTCTGAGGCGCAACCGTAATAACAGGCTGTTCAGGCTTGATGAGCTTTGCATAATCCTCTTTTATCTTGGGCATAAGGCGCATAAGGGATATTCCGCCGTAGCCTATTGCCGCATAGAAATCGTCAATATTCTTGCAATGCTGCCTTTCCGCCATTTTCTCAACAAATTCGTTGAACTCGCTTTCACTCAGGCGGATAAAGTTGCGTCTGAACTCGCGTTCAACCTGCGCCTTACCCTCGGCAATGTTTTCTTCGCGGCATTCCTTTTTGAACCATTGCCTGATTTTGCTCCTCGCCTGACTGGTTTTGACAATGTTGAGCCAGTCTCGGCTGGGACCTTTACCCTGCTGTGACGAGGTCATAATCTCAACGATTTCGCCCGTTTTGACATTATAGTCAAGCGGCACGATTCTGCCGTCCACCTTTGCGCCTATCATTTTGTTACCGACAGCAGAGTGGATTGCATATGCAAAGTCAATAACCGTTGCACCCGAAGGCAGGCTGAAAACATCGCCCTTCGGAGTGAAAACAAACACTTCCTCGGGAACAAGGTCACTTTTAATTGTTGTAACAATATCCTCAACATCCTCGGTATCGCTCTGACTTTCGAGAAGCTGCCTTATCCACGCAAGACGTTCCTCAAACCTCGCAGTACCGTTGATGCCGAGCTTGTATTTCCAATGGGCTGCGATACCGTATTCAGCGGTATGATGCATTTCCCACGTTCTTATCTGCACTTCAAAGGGAATACCCTCCTTGCCCAGCACGGTTGTGTGAAGCGACTGATACATATTGGGCTTGGGGGTTGAAATATAATCCTTGAATCTGCCCGGAATGGGCTTGAACATATCGTGAATAACGCCGAGGCAGTTGTAGCAGTCAATAACCGTATCAACTATAATTCTGACGGCGTAAATATCGTAAATCTGGTCAAAATTCTTGTTCTGCATATACATTTTGCGGTATATGCCGTGAACGGATTTGATTCGTCCGCTTACGTGTGCGCCCGAAACAACCGTGTCAATTCTTGCACCGATTCTTTCTTTGATATCGGTGAGAAATTCGTTTCTTGATTTGCTCTGATTTTCCAGCGAGGTTTCGATTTCGTGATAAGCGACGGGGTCAAGATAGCTGATTGAAAGATCTTCAAGCTCTTCTTTGATTGCACGGATACCGAGACGGTGCGCAATAGGCGCATAAATCTCGCTGGTTTCGCGGGCAATTTCCCTGCGTCTCTGCTCAGGCTTGAACATAAGCGTTCTCATATTGTGCAGACGGTCAGCAAGCTTGATAATTATAACTCTGATGTCCCTTGACATTGCTATGAGCATTTTGCGGATATTCTCCGCCTGCTGCTCCTCTTTGGTCTGCAGAGGCACCTTGCCGATTTTTGTAACACCGTCAACAAGATCAGCTATCGTTTCGCCGAATTCCTTCTTCACCTGATCGTAAGTGAGTGAAGTATCCTCAACCGTATCGTGCAAAAGTGCCGCAATGATGGAAGCCTGGTCCATACCCAGACTTGCAAGGATGATTGCAACGCTCAGCGGATGCATAATATACGGCTCGCCCGAAAGGCGCTTCTGACCCTCGTGAGCGGAATTTGCAATCTGATATGCTTTTATAATATCGCGTCGCTCGCTTTCGGCGCAGTTGTCACCGATAAGCCCAAAAAGGATTTCCATACACTCGTCGGGTGACGAGCCTGTGCATACGCTCTTTTGTTTGAAATCTTTCATAAAATTTCCCTCGCTCAAATAAAAAGAAAGATTTAGATATAATTTCTGATTCGTTTCATTATTTCGGAATCCTCAAGATTAACTTTGGGAGGATTCTCAGGCACTCTTACGGTATCATATTCATCCG
Organism: Acutalibacteraceae bacterium; assembly: GCA_045632815.1. Taxonomy (GTDB): domain Bacteria; phylum Bacillota; class Clostridia; order Oscillospirales; family Acutalibacteraceae; genus CAG-177. The sequence goes on from JAZQXJ010000034.1 coordinate 23,908, forward strand.
CTTCAAGAATACCCATTTCAAGCATTATGTCCGCAACCGCATTTATCTTTGCAAGATTTTCGCCGTCATCACCTATGCGTACGCACAAAGCTTCATAGCATCTGTCTCTGAGCGGTTTTGCCTTTATGCTTTTGAAAACTTCAATCTGCAGCTGTCTGTCAGGCAGTATTGCCTGCGCCTGGGCAGAGGTAAGCTTTTCGTTTCTTGAAAATTTTTCGTAAAGGCTTATTGCCGAAAGCACCTTGGCTTCATCCGTAAGAGACGGCTTTATCGCTCTGACAATTACCGAAACCCTTGCCTCTCCGTTATAAATATTACGGTCAAGATTAACTGCAAGGTCAACAATATCGCCCTTTTCAAACGGGAATCGCCTTTCCGCCATTCCGAAATAAACAACACCCGTTCTTGCCCCGTTTTTGGAAACAATCATCCTGATATGCTTGCCATCGGAAACCGCGGCAATTTCGTCAATTCTGACACCGAAGAGACCGAAACAGGGCTGAGGGTTGCCTGCGCCAAAGGGTTCAAGCAGACTCATTGAATTAAGAATATCAAGCCCGATTGAATTGGGAAGCAGGCGGCAATCTATTTTTTGCAGCGCAAAGGGCATTTCCTTATCTGCCGCATATTCGTTTATTCTTCTTCTGAATTCTTCAATCCTTGAGGATTTAAGTCCGAGACCTGCAGCAAGCGTATGACCGCCGAAATGGTCAAGGCAATCGGAAACAGCCTCAATTGCATCGTAAATTGAAAATCCTTCTATACTGCGGCACGAGCCTCTTGCATCCTCTCCGTCACGGGAAATAACAACGCAGGGTCTGCCGAATCTTTCGGTTATTCTTGCTGCAACAATACCGATAACACCCTGATGCCAGTCATCGCCGTCAACAACGATAATTCTGTCGTTAAGCATATCCGAGCCTGCGGAAAGCATACTCTGCACCTGCGTGAAAATCGAGGTCTCCGTCTGCTGACGCTTGACATTCATTCTGTTGATTTCCTCGGCTATGTCAAGAGCAATCTCGTCATCATCGCAAAGGAGCAGATCAAGAGCTTTATGAGCCGAGCCGATTCTGCCCGCCGCATTTATTCTTGGGCAAACGGTAAATGCCGCCGTCGATGCGGTAAAAATCTTATCGCTGACACCTGCAACCTCCATAAGAGCGTTGATGCCCGGTCTCGGCTCCTGATTGATAAGTGCAAGTCCTCTGCGCACCAGAACTCTGTTTTCACCCGTAAGGGTCACAACATCGCCGATTGTGCCGAGTGCAACAAGGTCGCCGTATTCTTCAATAAGAATATCGCCGCTGTCCCCCTCAAGAGCGCACACAAGCTTGAACGCAACGCCTACACCCGACAGCTCTTTGAAGCTGCTGGGACAATCGCTTCGGTGAGGGTCAACAACCGCAACGGCATCAGGAAGCACATCACCAACCTTGTGGTGGTCTGTAACAATAAGGTCAACACCCAATTCCTTTGCGCGGATCGCCTCATCAATTGCCGAAACACCGTTGTCAACGGTCACAATCAGTTTGACTCCCTTTTCAGCCAATTCTTCAACAGCGGGGATGTTAAGCCCGTAGCCCTCCGAAAGTCTGTCGGGAATATAGCGGATTACATTTGCGCCTCTTGTTTCAAGATAAGAATACAGCAGAGCCGTTGCCGTTACGCCGTCGGCATCATAATCGCCGAAAACACAGATAAACTCAAAATTATCTATGGCTCTGTTTATTCTTTCTACAGCTTTGCTCATATCCGCAATGGAGAGGGGTGAAAGCTGCAAAGGAGCATCGGGGTCAAAAAAATCGTTTATTTCGTCTATATTATCAAAGCCTCTTGAGGTAGCAAGCAAGGCAGCAAAAGGATCGACGCTAAGCTCCTGAGCTATCTGCGCCGCCAAGTCCTTATTGCCCTTTGTCACTACCCATTTTTTGCGTCTCAAATACAATCATCCTTTCAATATCTTATTAGTATAACACCTATATATAAATATTTCAAGAATAATAAGCTATATTTTTACTTATAAACGCACAAAAACCGCGCCTGTTGGCACGGTTTTTAATTTTCATATTCAATTTTTTCTTCGCTCACAGCCGTTGACCGACATTTAAACATTCAGTTTGTTTTAACTGCGGATTATCGGGTCTGTGCAGACGTAGAAAATTCATCTGATTTCACCTTTAAAAATCCGCTTATTATTCGTCGGTTTCTGCGGCTGTGAGCTGATGTGCGTCATTGTACATCGGATATCGCCGCCTTTCTTTATTCACTTTGTTGACCTTTGGCTTGTGATATATGGTCAAGAGGAAATCGGAAGCATCGTACACGAGCTTATTTTTGCTTCTTTGGAGGATTTTGGTTTGTTTTTTGTTTGCCTCCTGTTCCTTTCCTCGACTTTAATATATCACACATTTTAGCATTTGTCAATAGTTTTTTCAAGAAATGTTTATAACTTTTGTTGAATTTGCACTTATCATTATTTTCTATTGACTAAAGCTGCGATTGAGGTTAAAATATAGATGAAATAAAGAATGTAAGAACAGAGAGGAACATATTCTATGAATAATGAAGAATACACCCCCGATATCGTCAGCATTATTGACGAGGACGGTAAAGAGCATGTTTTTGAGGAGCTTGACAGAATCGAAACCGACAGCGGCAAATATGTTGCCCTGCTTCCTCTGCCCGAAAATCCCGACAAAATAACAGACGATGACAATGCACTCATCATTCTCAAGGTTTTGATAGAAAACGGCGAAACTTATCTTTGCCCCATCGAGGATGACGAAGAATTCAACGAAGTCGGCCAGGCATTTGAAGAAAGACTTGCCGATATGTTTGATTTTGAAGATTAATTAAACTTGCCGAAGGCAAATATCACCCGAACGAAGTTCGGATTTCACTTTGCGCAGCAAAATATAACACAGCGTAAGCTATATCACTTTTTTGCGGAGCAAAAAAATTATATCCCCTGCCTTGTGCGATATGCTTGCAGTCAATATGTAACCCAACACACATTTATAGGGAGCCTTTGCTCCGATGACGGATTGCAGACCTCCCGGTCAGGCTGAGCGCCTGATTGGACGAAGGGAGCGTGAAAGCATTGGGCGGCACCCACCTGCTTAAAGAGCAGGTTACAATCGGCTGCATACGGCTTGGCGGGGTTATTTTTGCGGAGGATACCGGAAGTGCAAAAACTTTTTAATGCGGATTTACTTGACATTGTTCCTGTTGAAAGGGGCTTTGTTTATGCCTGCAAGGAAACCTTGCCCGACGGCGGCGAGGCGGTTGCATTCTATAATTACAATCAAGAAATTGATATTTTTGAAAAAATTCCCGTTCTCAGTTACATAAATGCCAAATTCGGAGAAAACGGCACAGATATAGCGAGAACGCTCAGGGATTTTGTTACCTGCAATGTTGTCAACATTACAACAAGCACAAAGGCGGTCTGCTACCCCGACGGCTCATTCAAAATTCTGGGTGCGATGGGCGAAATAGTATCGGAATCAAAGGTTGAATACCTTGAAAACCCTGCGCGTTCCCCCGTTGCCAACGGTGCGGATTTGTGGTTCTGCGTGCCTGATTCCAATGCGCTGATTAATTATTCGGTCAAGCACAATCGCATTGAATTCCGTATAGGAAGCCCGAAGGAAAAGGCATTCTGCCACCCGATTGATATTTCAATTTATGACAACAAGCTTTTCATTTGCAACGCTTATTCCTACAAAATAAGAACTCTCAGCCTCACAGACTACAATGTGAACGATTACTGTATATTCAACGAACCCGTTTATAAATATTTCAGGGTCAAGGACATTGAATATGCCGTTATGCAGTCGGGAGTTTACAGCTTATAAAAATTCACCCCGCTTGATTTCACAGTCAAGCGGGGTTTTATTATCATTTTTCGTATTTGTGATTTTTGATTACATCCTTTGCAATGTAAATCGGTCTGCCCTTTGTCTGGATATATGTGCGGGCAATGTATTCGCCGATTATTCCGATACAGCTGAGCTGAATGCCACCGAGCAGAAGAATGAGCGTTACAATCGTTGCATAGCCTGCAACATCAATGCCGAACGCAAGCTTCTGAATAACAACCACAAAAAGATATATTATCGAAAGCACGGAAGTCAGAAGCCCAAGCACGGTTGCAAGCCTGAGCGGCGCGGTTGTGAAGGCAAAGATGCCTTCCATTGCATACTTGAACAGCTTCCAGAATGACCACTTTGAGTCGCCCGTTGCACGCTCCTCAACCTCATAAGGAATAAATTTCGTGTTGAATCCGACCCACGAAAACAGACCTTTTGAAAAGCGGAAATATTCGTCCATCTGCAGTACGGCATCCACCATAGGGCGGCGGAAGGTACGGAAATCGCTTGCACCCTGAACAAACTCTGTGTCCGCAAACTTATTGATAAGCTTATAGAAATTGTTTTTAAAAAACACAAGCAGCTTGCTTTCTTTCCGTTCATCCTGATAAGCCGCCACGCAGTCATATTCAGGCTCGGAATCAAGCATATTAACCATATCAAGGGCAATCGAGGGTCTCTGCTGCAAATCCGCATCAATGATTGTCACATAATCACCCTCGGATTCCTTAAGACCTGCATACATCGCAGATTCTTTGCCGAAATTACGCGAAAAATTAACGATTTTCACGGGCAGATCACCGCTGCAAAGCTTCTGCAATTCCTTGAAAGTTCCGTCACGGCTGCCGTCATTGACAAAAACCAGCTCATATTCAAAATTTACATTTGCAAAATCTTTTTTGACCGCTTCATAAAATAGCGATACATTTTTTTCCTCATTATAACAAGGAACAACAAGTGAAAGCTTCATAAAGATTTCAACCTTTTAGTTTCAGATTTTTGCCGCTTTTCTGATATCCTCAACTCTGTCTGTCTTTTCCCAGGGAAGGTCAATATCCGTTCTGCCGATATGACCGAGAGCCGCAACCTGTCTGTAGATAGGTCTTCTCAGATCAAGAGTCTTGATAATACCTGCAGGGCTGAGATCAAAGAGCTCGTTTACGATTGCGGAAATTTCGGTATCTGCAATTTTGCCTGTACCGAAGGTATCAACAAAAACAGAAACGGGCTGTTCTACGCCGATTGCATAAGCAAGCTCTACCTCACACTTGCTTGCAAGACCTGCGGCAACAATATTCTTTGCAACATAACGGGCTGCATATGCAGCTGAACGGTCAACCTTTGTGGGGTCCTTGCCGCTGAATGCACCGCCGCCGTGGCGTGCATATCCGCCGTATGTATCAACGATAATCTTTCTGCCGGTAAGACCGCTGTCACCCTGGGGACCGCCTGTTACAAATCTGCCCGTGGGATTGATGTGGTACTTTGTGTTTTCATCAAGCATATCGGCGGGAAGAGTTGTCTTAATTACCTTTTCGATAATGTCTGCTCTTATCTGCTCAAGCTCAATTTCGGGTGCGTGCTGTGACGAAATAACAACCGTGTCAATTCTGACGGGTCTGTGGTTTTCGTCATATTCAACGGTAACCTGGCTCTTGCCGTCGGGGCGGAGATAGCCGAGAGTGCCGTCTTTGCGAACATCTGTAAGCTTTGCGCAAAGCTTGTGAGCAAGTGAAATGGGAAGGGGCATAAGCTCGGGTGTTTCATCGCAGGCAAAGCCGAACATCATACCCTGATCGCCTGCGCCGAGTCTGTCAACACCCATAGCGATATCGCCCGACTGCTTGTCGAGAGCGGTCATAACTGCGCAGGTGTTGCAGTCAAAGCCGTACTCGGCATTATTATAACCGATATCGTTGATAACATCCCTTACGATTCCGGGAATGTCAAGCTCTGCGGTTGTTGTGATTTCACCCATAACAAGAACCATACCTGTTGTGCAGCAGGTTTCGCAGGCAACTCTGCCCATAGGGTCCTTTGCGAGAATTGCATCAAGCACAGCATCGGAAATCTGGTCACAGATTTTATCGGGATGTCCGCCGGTTACGGATTCCGATGTGAATAAGTAGTTAGCCATTTTCTTTTACCTCTTTTAAAATGATTTGCCTTATGGCGTGAATTGACTTCGTCATGAAATGCATTTTTCAATGCATGATTTGCACTTGCGTGCATTAAGGGTCTGCGATGCATTTTATTCGGTCGACCACAGGTCGACCCTGCAATATAATCGGTCATAGGCGGAGCCTATCCTTAATGTTACGCAGTAACAATTCATGCTTCGAAGAAGCAATTCATCCATCATGTGCATCAAGCACAATTCATCTATAAGAACTGTCCTCAAAAACAAACCCGCCGAAGGAGTCTTCAGCGGGCGAAAACACCTTATTTCTCGGCTTTTCGCCGCAGGATTTAGCACCTTGCATAACACAGGTTGCCGGGCTTCACAGGGCCTGTCCCTCTGCCTCTCTTAATAAGGACATATTCTATTGACAGTTTATTATATAATATATAACTGCTTTTGTCAACATTTTATTGACGAATCAGACGCAGTTTAATATTTCCTGCGGTTTATCGACAATGCAGTCCGCTCCGTTTTTTTCAAGTACCTCCCGGTCACGGAAGCCCCATGTTACACCGATGCACGGAATACACGCATTTTTTGCGGTTATGCAGTCCACCTCGGAATCGCCGACATAAACGGAATTTTCTTTTGATATGCCAAGCTTTTCAAGAGCAAGATATATGCCGTCAGGCTGAGGCTTTCGTACCATTCCGTCAATCTGCCCGATTGTGAATTCAACAAGATTGCCGAAAAAGTGTTCAACAATATCAACCGCTGTCGTATGCGTTTTATTGGTCACAACAGCAATCCTGATACCTCTGTTTTTTAATTCGGAAAGCATTTCGGTTATGCCGTCATAAGGCTTTGTCAAAACGCAGGAATTGTTTTTGTAATATCCCCTGAAAATTGTAAGGCACTTTTCGCAAATTTCTTCGGATGTGTTTTCAGGGAGGCTGAGGTTAATCAGCCTGCGTACACCGTTGCCGACAAACGAGCGCACTTCCTCTGCGCTTCTTAAAGGAAATCCCATTTCCGCAAGAGCATAATTCACGCTGTTTGTCAGGTCGCCGAGAGTGTCGGTCAATGTGCCGTCAAGGTCAAAAATTACCGCTTCATATTTCATAATATACCTCAAAACGCTGTGTCAATGACACAGCGTTTTTGTTATTTCTTGTTTTTGAATTTGTCAAAAAAGCCTTCCTTGCCGTTACCTACGGGTGCGCCTCTTTTGACACCAAGCTCTTTTTCAAGCTCCATAAGCAGGTCACGCTGTCTCTGGGTCAGGTTTTTGGGAGTATCAACTATTATACGCACAAGCTGGTCTCCCCTGCCTCTGCCGTTAAGGACCTGAATACCCTTGCCTTTGAGGCTGAACACGGTTTCGGACTGTGTGCCTGCAGGAAGGTCAAACTTTACGTCGCCGTCAAGAGTGGGAATTCTGATATTATCGCCAAGCGCCGCCTGAGTGAAGCTGACATGCTGTTCAAGCCATACATTGTAGCCGTCACGCTCAAAATAAGCGTGAGGTCTGACAAAAACAGCAACCTTAAGGTCGCCCTGAGGACCGCCGTTTACGCCTGCATTACCTGCACCGCTCACAACAAACACCTGGCGGTCATCAATACCTGCGGGTATGTTTACATCAACGGAAACCTTTTTGTTGACTCTGCCGTTTCCGCGGCATTTCTGGCAGGGATTTTCCACAACCTTGCCCTTACCCTGACATTTGGGGCAGGATTTCTGGCTGGAAATTACACCGAAAGGCGTTCTCTGCTGAACATTGACATAGCCTCTGCCCTGACAGTCGGGGCAGGTTTTGGGCGATGAGCCTGCGCTTGCACCCGTGCCATGGCAATCGGGGCAGGAATCAACACGGTTGATATCAACCGTTCTCTTGCAGCCTTTTGCGGCTTCCTCAAAAGAAATCGTAACCCTTGTCTGCACGGTTTCGCCCTTCTGGGGTGCGTTGGGGTTAGCCTGTCTTCCGCCGCCAAATCCGCCGCCGAAAAACGAGCCGAATATATCGCCGAGGTCGCCGAAATCAAAGCCTCCTCCGCCGAATCCGCCGCCGTAAGCACCGCCTCCGCCTGCGCCGTAATTGGGGTCAACACCTGCGTGACCGAACTGGTCATAACGAGCCTTTTTCTGGCTGTCGGAAAGGACTTCATAAGCCTCATTGGCTTCCTTGAATTTAGCCTCGGCTTCAGCATCACCCGGATTAAGGTCCGGATGATACTGCTTTGCTTTTTTTCTGTATGCTTTTTTTATTTCGTCATCGCTTGCGCTTTTAGACACACCGAGGACTTCATAATAATCTCTCTTATCTGCCAAGGGGATTATCTCCTTTTAAACGGAAATTACTGGTTGTTGTCATCAACATCCGTGTAGTTTGCTTCGGTGTAACCGTTGCCGTCAGCGCCGTTGAAATCGCCCTGCTGAGCCTGAGCAGCCTCTGCAGCAGCCTTATAAAGCTTTTCTGAAACCTCGTGGAACTTTGCTGTAAGCTCATCCTGACGGGTCTTGATAAGGTTGATATCCTCACCTTTGAGAGCTTCCTTAAGGGCATCAATCTTTTCGTTTACGCCTGCTTTTTCGTCATCGCTGAACTTGTCGCCGTTTTCGTTCATAAGCTTTTCGCACTGATAAACCATCTGATCTGCAGCGTTGCGTGTATCAACATTTTCGCGGCGCTCCTTATCTTCCTGAGCGAACTTCTCTGCATCTGCAACAGCCTTTTCAATATCTTCCTTGGACATATTTGTTGAGGATGTGATATTGATTGACTGCTCTTTCTGAGTGCCGAGATCCTTTGCTGAAACGTGAACGATACCGTTAGCGTCTATATCAAAAGTAACTTCAATCTGAGGAATACCTCTGGGTGCGGGCATAATGCCGTCAAGGTGGAACACACCGAGAGTTTTGTTGTCTCTTGCGAATTCTCTTTCACCCTGAAGAACGTGAACTTCAACTGAAGGCTGATTGTCAGCTGCGGTTGAGAAAATCTGGCTCTTCTTTACGGGGATTGTTGTGTTTCTGTCAATAATCTTTGTGCTGATGCCGCCCATTGTCTCGATACCGAGTGAAAGAGGTGTAACATCAAGAAGAAGGAGACCCTTGACCTCGCCGCCGAGAACACCTGCCTGAAGTGCCGCACCGATAGCAACGCACTCGTCGGGGTTGATGCCCTTGAAAGGCTCTGTGCCCATAAACTTCTTTACAGCTTCCTGAACAGCGGGAATTCTTGATGAACCGCCAACCATAAGAACCTTGTCTATTTCCGATGTCTTGAGACCGGAATCGTTCATTGCCTGACGAACGGGACCCATTGTTGCATCAACAAGGTCTGCTGTAAGCTCATTGAACTTTGCTCTTGTGAGAGTCATTTCAAGGTGCTTGGGACCTGTTGCATCAGCTGTGATGAAGGGAAGGCTGATGTTTGAGGTTGTTACGCCTGAAAGCTCAATCTTTGCCTTTTCTGCAGCTTCCTTAAGGCGCTGCATAGCCATTTTATCGCCTCTGAGGTCAATACCCTGCTCAACCTTGAAGCTGTCTGCAAGCCAGTTGATAACTCTCTGGTCAAAGTCGTCGCCGCCGAGACGGTTGTTACCTGCAGTTGCAAGAACTTCCTGAACGCCGTCGCCCATTTCAATGATTGAAACGTCAAATGTGCCGCCGCCAAGGTCATAAACCATAACCTTCTGGTCTGCTTCCTTGTCAATACCGTATGCAAGAGCTGCAGCTGTAGGCTCGTTGATGATTCTCTTTACTTCAAGACCTGCAATCTTACCTGCATCCTTTGTAGCCTGTCTCTGTGCGTCGGTGAAGTAAGCGGGAACTGTAATAACAGCCTCTGTTACCTTGTCGCCGAGATATGCTTCAGCATCTGTCTTGAGCTTCTGAAGAATCATTGCTGAAATTTCCTGGGGAGTAAGCTTCTTATCATCTACGGTTACCTTGTAGTCTGTACCCATCTGTCTCTTGATAGATGCGATTGTTTTGTCGGGGTTTGTGATCGCCTGTCTCTTTGCAACCTGACCAACCATTCTTTCGCCTGTTTTGCCAAAAGCAACAACAGAGGGAGTTGTTCTTGCGCCTTCTGCGTTAGCAATAACTACAGGCTCGCCGCCTTCGATTACTGCAACACATGAGTTTGTTGTACCTAAGTCAATACCGATAATCTTTGCCATAATAAATTTTCCTCCTATAATAAATGAAAAATTATAAACTTATTTATGAATTTGCAACCTGAACAACAGCTTCTCTTATTATTCTGTCGCCCATTTTATAGCCTTTTGAGAAAACTGCGGCAATCTGATTTTCGCCGAGTTCGGAATCCTCAACGGTCATAACCGCATTGTGAATATTGGGGTCAAAATCCTCGCCCCTTGCGCCGTATGCCTCAACACCGAGCTTTTTGAGTATTTCGCCAAACTGGGTGAGGATAAGGTCGATGCCTTTTTTGTAATCTTCAAAGCTACATTCTTTATTTTCAGCCGCTCTGTCAAAATTATCCAGCACGGGAAGAAGTTCTTTGATGATTTCCGCCTGCGATGATGAATAAACATCCTGCTTTTCTTTTGTTGAACGCTTGCGGAAATTATCGTATTCCGCACAGAGCCTCAAAAACTGCTCGTTTTTTTCATCAAGGGCTTTCTGAAGCTTTTCTTCTGCGGTTTCGGTCACTTCCGCCGCAGTTTCGTTGACTTCTTCTGCCTTTTCGGGCTTGTTCTTTTCTTTTTTCATGCCTTTGTCCTTTCTATTCCTCAATGGCCTGCGTTATAAGCCTGCCAACAAGATTTGTCAGATATTTTACGCTGGGAATTATATTTTCATAATCCATACGGGTGGGGCCGATGATTCCGATTGTTCCCGAATCGCTGCCACCGACGGAATATTTGGCAACAATAATACTTGATTTTTCAAGCTGTCTGTATATATTCTCCTTGCCTATTTTTACATTTACAGGCTCGGTTGTTCCGCACATAACTTCGGTAAGGGGTTCTTTTTTATTAAGAAAATCAAGAATTTCAAATGCATCTCTGCCGTAGCTTGTGAAAAGATTTGAGCTTCCGTCAACCATTATTCTTGAGGTTGCGGTGCTTTTTGCCAATTCGCAAACCGCCGCCATAAGAGGAAGCATTGCAAACACATCTCCGTCAACGGATGCAGCAACAGTCTGCATTGATGCAACGCTGATATCCGACGCTGGCTTTCCGATTATGCAGGACTGCACGATGTTATAAAACTGCTCACAGATTTTGACCGTAAGCTCGCAATCCAGCCTGCAAAGCCTGCTTTTGAGAATTCCGTTTGAAGTGAGCAGCACAAGCATTGCGGAATGCATACCGACAGGCACAAGCTCTATTCTGCGGATAAGCATTGCCTCGCCGCCGGGTGCCGTTGAAACGCAGGCACATTTTGTGAGGTCTGCGAGAACCTCGCCCGCCCTGGCGATAAGCCTCTCGGGGTCGCCTGCCGCTGAGGAAACTCCCGCCTCAATCATTCGACGGTTAAGCTCATCAATCTCCCTCGGTTTCATAAGGTTATCAACATAGTATCTGTAACCTTTCTGAGAAGGGATTCTTCCTGCCGAGGTATGGGGCTGCTCAAGATATCCCATTGCGGCAAGGTCGCTCATCTCGTTGCGCACCGTTGCGGACGAAACGGACATACCCGTAAGCGCAAGCAATTCTTTTGAGCCTATCGGCTCGCCCGTCTTGATATACTGCTCAACAACAGCCGCAAGAATCTGCTTTTTTCTTTCGCTTAATTCGGACACCTGCCACACCTCTTTCCTCGGAGTGCTAATTTTAGCACTCTGCATTTCCGAGTGCTAACCACTGCTATTACTATACCCCGAGAAAGCGGATTTGTCAATATTTCAATTGTAAACAAGTTGTTAAAATGTATGAAATTTCCATTAACGGCGCAAAAAGTCAGGCTACGCTTTCCGCGTAGCCTGATAAATTTAAACTATTTCACCGTTTTCGTAATAGATTTTGTTGACTCTCGGCATAAAGGTGCATATCATCTCGTAATTGAAGCTGCCGCACATTTCGCCAAGCTCCTCGGCGGTTATTTTTCCGCCCTTATCCTCGCCCATAATAATGACTCTGTCGCCGACGGAAGCATCGTCAATGCCTGTAATATCAATCATTATCTGGTCCATACAGACTCTGCCAACAACATTTGCCCTTCTGCCGCCCACAAGCACAACGCCTTTATTCGAAAAAGCTCTGTTATAGCCGTCGGCATAGCCGATGCAGACCGTTGCGATTCTGCGCTTTTCGGGGGTAACATAAGCGTGACCGTAGCCTATGCCCTCGCCCGCCTCAACATCCTTGATGTGAATTATGCGGCTGACAACCTCCATTGCAGGCTTAAGCTCAACTCTTTCCGCCATAACCTCATCGGACGGATAAAGCCCGTAAAGAGCAATTCCCATTCTCACCATATCGTAATGACAATCCGAATCGATTATGGCTGCGCTGTTGCAGCAATGCTTTACGGGTATATCCAGCCCTCTGCTCTCAAGCGCTTCGATAAATTTATCAAAACGCTGCTGCTGAATGTGCATAAAGGTTTTGTCCTTGCAATCCGCACTGGCAAAATGAGTGAACACACCGTCAATAACAATATTCGAAAGACCTGAAATGCGTTTGATGATATCCGCACTTTCCTCGGTATCCTTCAGACCGATTCGATTCATACCTGTATCAACGGCAATGTGAACAAGTGCTTTCTTGTTCATTTCAACTGCAATATGCGAAAGCTTGAGCGCATCGTTAAGACTGTATACGGTTGAAATTATTCCGTTATCAATAAGCTCCTCGTAATGATATGAGCTTGTATAGGACAAAATGAGAATCGGATTTTTTATTCCGTTTTCACGAAGCTCAAGAGCCTCCTGAATATCGGCAACTGCAAAGTAATCCGCCATATTCTCAAGCACCTTTGCAACCCTTATAGCACCGTGACCGTAGGCATTCGCCTTTACGATAGCCATGGTTTTTGTTCCCTCGGGAATGCAAGCCTTAAGCGCAACGAAGTTATCCCTGATTGCGGACAAATCGATTTTCGCAAAGCTTCTGTGAAATTTCAATGATTTATGCATAGTCAAATCACCCATTCAAATATATGAAAAAAGTATAAAACAATGCCTGTGTTTTGTCAACTCATTTTTAAAGCTTGACCAAACCGCATTTATTTGATATTATATATTTTATAAATACAAAGGAGGTTTACCTTTGGGAATAGGAAACAAAATCAAAGATGCCGTTGGTATCGAGGGCAACACCTGGGAATACCTTCGACCGATTATAGGCTATAACGTTGCCAATATAACAATCGGCGGCGTTACAAACCCCCTGAGCAAATATCATCAGCAATTCCTTAATTATGTTGAGGGGTTGGACACCCGTATGACAGGTACAATCAGCACAATAGCAGGTGTGTTTGATGCGATTACCGACCTTGCAATGGGCTTTATTACCGACAGAACAAAATCAAAACTCGGTAAGCACAGAGTATGGATAATCACCGCACTCCCCATTCTGCTTATCGGTTACTTTATGAAATGGTACTCATTCGGCATTTCGGGTACGGGCAATACAAATGCGCTGTTCTTCTATTATCTGATGGCTTCGTTTGTTTACAGCACGGGCTACACAATGATGAACATACCCCACGCCGCAATGCTTCCCACCATTGCCCCGAGATATTTTGAAAGAACGCAGTACAAAATCGTTGAATACATATTCAATATGTTCGGTATGTTCCCGTCGTTTATATTTATGAGCATCGTTCTCGGCGGAACAAATCTGGACAACCCCTCGGGTGCGGACAGAGGAAAGTATCTCATTTGCGGCATAGTGTTTATAATTTATTTCTGCTGGTCGCCTATCGTGACATTCTTCTCAACAAAAGAAAAAAGCTCACTCGACATGGTCAATCCGCCTCTCAACCTCAAATATTTCTTCAGAGAATATATTCAGGTTTTCAAAAACAAGGCTTTCAGACAGTATTTCTTCATCGGTATGTTCTACAGCTTTGCAAAGAATTTCTACGGCGATGCCGACCAGATTTTCATGAGAAGCGTGGCGGATAAATACAGCCACTTTGCAACTCTGCAAACCATTGCAGGCGTTGCGGAAATCGCAGGCGGTCCTTTCAACTATTTCCTTTCGCGCTATATGGACAAGCGTTTCTGCGGTCTTGCGCTTACACCTTTTATGATTGCAGGCTTGCTTATCAACGGCTTTGCAACCCCCTCAACACCCGTATTCTTTATCTACCTTGCATCCATTCTTTATAACTTCGGTTTCTCGGGTCCGGGATTTGTTGTCAACAACATTCAGCCCGATGTTACCGACGTTGACGAGCTTATCACGGGCAGACGCCGTGAGGGTGTTATCGCAACATTCAACTCCTTTCTCAAAAAAACAAGCCTCAGCATTTCTTCGGGCGCACTCGGATATATGCTCTACTATATGGGCTACGATGTAAACAACCCGAGCTATGAAATGCTTTCAGGCACAGCAGAATTCGGCATACGCCTTGCGGTAAGCTGGCTTCCCGCAATATTTATGGCAATTTCACTTTTCCTTACATTCCGCTACAAAATGAAGAAGCGTGACCACGAAATCATTCAGCAGGTTATCAAGCAGAAGCACGAAACAGGCACTTGCGACATTTCATACAGCGACAAGAAGCGACTCGAAGATATCGCCGGTCAGAAATGGGAAGATATGTGGATTGGCAGAAGCGGCGATGTTGAAAGAAAGCTTGAAGAAGTTAACGGAATATAATCACAGCCTTTTAAAAGGGGATAGTAAAAAAGATGCAGAACGGACAAACCGAGCAAAAACAAGGCTTCAGCCTTGTTTTGCTTGCCCGAAGGCGTACAAAAGTACGTCGAGTGGCGAGGTTTGTTTGTAGCATAAAACATAAAACAAATAACAAGTTACACTTTTAAATTATTTTAAGGGGTTTCTGCAGTTTTAAAACCTGCCGAAATCCCTTAATTTATTTTGTTTTATGCGGTCTGCGCTTTTTTTACATCCCCTTTTCTTGCCGAAAAATCTTGACCTTGACATTATTATTTGGTATTATTATTAGGTATAATTATATGAAAGGGTGACGAGATGGGTCTTGGCGAAAAAATAAAGCAGATTACGGGCTTCGAGGGCGACACTAAAGAAACACTCCGCCCGATGATAAATTTCACCTGCGCCAACATCACAATCGGCGGTGCTGGCTATCCGCTCAACCAATTTCATCAGCAATTCCTTGCGTATGTTGAGGGAATGAAAACGGGTGCCGCAGGTAAAATTTCTCTCATTTCAGGCTTGTGGGATGCGATAAGTGACCCGATAATGGGCATTATCACGGACAGAACAAAATCAAAAATGGGCAGACACCGCCCCTATATGATTATCTCTGCCATACCCTTTGCCCTTGTCTATATATTCAAATGGACTTCGTTCGGAATTTCCGCAGGCGGCAATGACTCTGCAACCTGGTGGTGGTATCTTTTCGCCGCCATTATGTATAGCACATTTATGACGATGATGAGCATTCCGCACACGGCAATGCTTCCCACGGTTGCCCCCACTTATTTTGAACGCTCGCAGTACAGAATAGTTGAATATATGATGAACTCCGTAGGTCAGGTTTTGTCCTATGTTTTTGCAGGACTTGTACTCAGCGGATTCGATATCAAAACAGCACTTGTCGGTTTACCCGTACCCTCGCCCGATGACCGTTCAAAATATACCCTTGTGGGTATTGTTCTTGCGGCGTGGTTTTTATGGGCGCCGATTGTCAGCTTTCTGAAAACAAAAGAGCCGTCCTCGGCAGACCAGATAAACGAAAAATTTGACTGGCATCATTTTATAAACGAATACAGAATGGTGTTCAAAAGCAGAGCATTCAGGCAATACTTTATTATGTCCCTTTTCTTCTCGATGAGCCGCTACTTCTGCAACTATGCAGACCAGTACTTTATGACGAGCGTTACGGATACCTACAACCTTTTCATTTCAATGAACATCGTTGCAGGCACATCTGAGTTTATGGGTTCTCCCATCAACTACATTCTTTCAAGATACAAAGGCAAAACCGCCTGCGGCAAGCTGCTCGGTCCTCTGATGGTGTTCGGCATTGCAATCAACGCATTTATCAACTACACCACACCAAAGCCCATCAGATATGCGGTTATTATTATTTCATCAATCTGCTACAACATAGGATTTTCGGGACCCGGCTTTGCAATTGATATCATTCAGCCCGATATCACCGATGTTGATGAGCTTATAACGGGCAGAAGGCGTGAGGGTGTTATCTCCACTTTCAGCACATTCTGCAAAAAGACCGTCAGCAGTATAATGGGTTATTCCGTAGGCACGGCGCTTGAATGGTTTGGCTACGACCCCGCCGTCAAGGCACCTCACCTGCAGTCGGCAAGAACAAACTTCGGTCTGCGCGTATGCTATTCCGTTATCCCTGCAATCCTCGCTCTTTTCTGCGTTATTTCGGTTTACAGATATTCAATGACAAAAGCCGACCACGAAGAAATCAAAAGAGTCATTCAGGAGAAACACGAAACAGGCTCCTGCGAAATCAGCAATTCAGGCAAAAAACGGATTGAGAAAATCGCAGGTCAGAAATGGGACGATATGTGGATAGGGCAAAGCTCTGTTAACAGAAGTCTCGAAAATGTTTATTAATCAAGGAGAAAATCAAATTGGCAGTTTCAAAAGATAAAATCAGGAATTTTTCAATCATTGCTCACATTGACCACGGCAAGTCAACCCTTGCAGACAGACTTCTCGAAAAAACAAAGTCCGTTGCAACCCGTGACATGACGGCACAGCTTCTTGACAAAATGGACCTTGAAAGAGAAAGAGGCATCACTATCAAGGCTCACGCCGTTAAACTCAATTACCTTGCCGAGGACGGTGAGGAATATGTGCTTAACCTTATTGACACTCCGGGTCACGTTGACTTTAACTACGAGGTTTCACGCTCACTTGCAGCCTGTGAGGGTGCTGTGCTTATCATTGACGCATCTCAGGGCGTTGAGGCGCAGACTCTTGCAAACACTTACCTCGCTCTTGACCACGACCTTGAGCTTGTACCCGTAATCAATAAAATCGACCTCCCCTCTGCCGACCCCGACAGAGTTGCCGCCGAGGTTGAGGATGTTATCGGTCTTGACTGCTCCG
This sequence comes from Acutalibacteraceae bacterium, assembly GCA_045632815.1. Lineage (GTDB taxonomy): Bacteria > Bacillota > Clostridia > Oscillospirales > Acutalibacteraceae > CAG-177. Next base: position 41,130 of record JAZQXJ010000034.1, read on the forward strand.
AAGCGCCCAGAGTATCCGCAAAAACAGGCATCAACATTGAGCAGGTGCTTGAGCATATCGTCAAGGATATCCCCGCCCCCGAGGCAAATGACGACCTGCCTCTGCGTGCGCTGATTTTTGACTCCGTTTATGACAGCTACAAGGGTGTAATCGTTTATGTAAGAGTCAAGGAAGGCAGAATCAAGCCCGGTGACACAATGCGTATGATGGCAACCGGCGCTGAATTCACTGTTGTTGAAACGGGCTATATGCGTGCAACCCTTCCCGAGCCCTGCAAGGAGCTTACCGCAGGTGAGGTAGGATACATCACAGCTTCAATCAAAACAGTCGGCGATGCGAGAGTCGGCGACACGGTTACAACCGTTGAAAATCCCGCTTCCGAGCCTCTGCCCGGCTACAGAAAAGTCAACCCCATGGTTTATTGCGGCGTTTATCCCGCCGACGGTGCGGACTACGAAAACCTGCGTGATGCTCTTGAAAAGCTTCAGCTTAACGATGCTGCTCTCACTTATGAGCCTGAAACCTCGGGCGCACTCGGCTTCGGCTTCCGCTGCGGTTTCCTCGGTCTGCTTCATCTTGAAATCATACAGGAGCGACTTGAAAGAGAATATGACCTTGACCTTGTAACAACAATCCCCAGCGTTATATATAAAATCAATCTTTCCGACGGCTCGATGATTGAGATTGATAACCCCACTCATTACCCCGACCCTGCAACAATCGCATCCTGCGAAGAGCCTTTCACAAACGCTCACATCTATGCACCCACAGAGTATGTAGGCACGATAATGGACCTTTGTCAGGACAGACGAGGCATTTTCAAGAATATGGACTACATCACACCCGAGCGTGTTGATATTCATTACGAGCTTCCCCTCAATGAAATTATTTACGATTTCTTTGATTCGCTCAAATCAAGAACAAGAGGCTACGCTTCGTTTGACTATGAAATTTCAGATTACAGAAAGTCAAATCTTGTAAAGCTTGATGTTCTTCTCAACGGCGATATCGTTGATGCGCTTTCGTTCATCATCCACTCCGAAAAGGCATATTCAAAGGCAAGAAAGATTGCGGAAAGACTCAAGGAGCATATCCCCCGTCAGATGTTTGAAATTCCCATTCAGATCGGCATCGGCGGCAAGATTATTGCCCGCGAAACCGTAAAGGCAATGCGCAAGGATGTTCTTGCGAAGTGCTACGGCGGTGACATTACCCGTAAGAAAAAGCTGCTTGAAAAGCAGAAGGAAGGTAAAAAGAGAATGCGTCACTTCGGTACGGTTGAAGTGCCTCAGGAAGCATTTATGGCAGTCCTCAAACTTGACGATAACGATTAATTGCGGGCGACCTCAGGTCGCCCCTACTGTTTTCAGGTGATTCAATGAAACCTATCGGATTATATCTTCACATCCCCTTTTGTAACGGTAAGTGTCCTTACTGTGATTTTTATTCCGTAAATCCTCAAAGTCAAACTGTTGAAAACTATGTTGATGCTCTGTGCAGAGAAATCGACAAAACTGACGGGATTTATGACACAGTTTATTTTGGCGGCGGCACACCGTCGCTCATCGGCTCGGACAACATTGCAAGAATTATGTCACATATCAACCGCACGACTGATTGTGAGGTTACGCTCGAATGTAACCCATCGGACACGGGGAGCATAAATTCCAATTTTGATTTTTCAGTTGCGGCAAAAAGCGGAATCAACCGCATTTCAATGGGTCTGCAAAGCTCGGATAATTCCGAAAGAGCAATTCTCAGCAGACGGGGCGGATGCGACGATGTCGAAAGAGCAATAAACAGAGCAAAGGCGGCAGAAATTGATAATATTTCACTTGACCTTATGCTCGGTATACCCAATCAGACAGCGGAAAGCCTGCAAAAATCAATTTTATTCTGCAAGGAAATGCAGGCAAAGCATATCAGCGCATACATTCTGAAAATTGAAGAAGGAACGCCTTTTTACGCAAGAAAAAATTCGCTGATTCTGCCCGATGAGGATGAAACCTGCGATTTGTATTTGTATGCGGTTAAAGAGTTGAAAAAAGCGGGATATAATCAATACGAAATATCCAATTTTTCACATAACGGCTTTGAAAGCAGGCACAATCTGAAATATTGGCATTGCGAAGAATATCTCGGTCTCGGTGCATCGGCGCACTCATTCGTTGACGGCAAAAGATTTTATTACAAGCGCAGTATTGACGGATTTATAAGCGGTCAGCCGCCCGTTGATGACGGAGACGGAGGCAGCGAAGAGGAATATATTATGCTCGCTCTGCGTCTTGCGGAAGGTCTGAATTTTGAAAATTACAGAAAAAGATTTTGCAAAGCCGTTCCCGATTCAATAATCACAAAAGCGAAAATGCTTGAAAAGCACGGACTTGTCAAAGTGACCGAAAACGAAATTTCACTTACGGTTAACGGTTTTCTCGTTTCAAACTCGGTTATCAGCAGCATAATTTAAGCTTTTTATTGAAAGAACAATAATTATATGGTATATTAAAGAAAAAGGAGGTCATTCCTATGAAAAAAGCATTAAGCATATTTTTAACAGCAATTATACTTATCACATCCGTTTTCTCGCTCAGCGCATTTGCGGCTGAAACACCAAAAACAGACACTCTGCTGAGCAAGCTTGAAACCGAGGATGAGCTTTGCGTTACCTTCACATCGGGTCAGTCAACAATCTTCAGCTTTCTCGGCAAAAATCCAACAAACAAAATTGCCGTCAAGGACAACGAAATTTCATATGAAATAGACAACGGTCTTATTACGGTGAGAGTTGTTGCAGATGATGACGGTGTTATTGCTTACATTCCCGCAATGCCCTATTTTTATGTTAAGCTTGACAGCAAGATTCTTGCCGTTACCGATGTAAAAGAGCTTATCGCAAAGGCATCAAACCTTACTCAGGGCTTTATTCAGTTTGTTGACAGCTATAAAGAAACCGTTGACGGCACAGAATATTATGTTGAGGAATACAACGACAGAGAGGTTGTAACCAGCAAATTCTATTACATTGGTGATGACCTTAAATTCCTTAAGGTTGAAAACGCATCAACGAAATCAATCCAGTATACATATTTTGACGAAATTGCATTTGAGGCAGATGACGAGCTTTTTGATGTTCCCGTGCTTGCAATTGATGTAACTCCCATTCTTCAGGGACTTTTCATTGCCTTGCTCGGCTCATCACTTGTAGTATAATTTCATAAACACCGACGGCGGAGAGCATTTGCTCCCCGCCGTCTTTTTTTATACAGTTTTCATTCTGAGCTTAAGGTTATCGCTTATCATTGCAATAAATTCGCTGTTCGTGGGCTTGCCTCTTTCGTTCTGGATTGTATAACCGAAATAAGAGCTGAGAACATCAACATCACCTCTGTCCCACGCAACTTCAATTGCGTGCCTTATCGCCCTTTCAACCCTTGACGGGGTTGTTTTGAAAGTTTTGGCAACTGTGGGATAAAGAATTTTGGTAACAGAGCTTATCATTTCGCTGTTGTTTACCGACAGAATTATGGCTTCCCTCAGATACTGATATCCCCTTATATGCGCGGGAACGCCTATCTGGTGCATAATCTGCGACACAACTACCTCTAAATCCTTAACCCCCGTATGAGTCACATTGGAGTTATGAATATCGGAAAACTGAATGATTCGCTCCGCCAGCATTTCAGGCTCATAAGGTTTGAGGAAATAATAGTCTGCGCCGCTGTTAAGAATCTCGCTCTCAAATCTGGGGTTGTCCGTGCTTGAAAGGACCATAACAATGGGTCGCTTTTCAAAACGCATGGAATCAAGTTCCCTCAGCACTCCGAGCGCATCAACCCTCGGCATAAAGCCGTCCATAAGCAGAATATCGGGATTTTCGCCTTCTTTAAGCCTTTCAATAATGCGGCTTCCGTCCTTGATTACGGTTGTTACCTCAAAGCCGTTTGAGCGCAGAACGCCTGCAAGCTCGTGTGAAGTTTCGCTGCCGTCTTCAGTTATCATTGCCTTCAACAATTTTCTCATGGTTTTACCTCCGCTTGATTAAGTTCACGAAGATATTACCATATTTTACCAACTGTGTCAATGAAAAATTCCCAATTTTTGGCAATTATTTTTCGCAGAATCCGACAGTAAATTTATGATGCCGCCTTCAAATCAGCGGTATCAAGCGAATCCATAGTGTCAACCATACGCTGAGCAAACACCGCGTAGCCCTGACTCGGCTCCGAAACAAACACATGAGTCACGGCGCCAACAAGCATTGAATTCTGAATAATGGGGCTGCCGCTCATCCCCTGCACAATGCCGCCCGTTTTTTCCAGCAATACGGGGTCGGTCACTTTTATTATCATATTTCTTGCCGACAGATCCGACGAGGGATAAATTTTGATAATCTCAACATCATAATATTGCGGTCCGCTGTCGTCTATTGTGGTTATCATTTCAGCCGCACCGAGCTGCACCTCATTTTCAAGCGCAACAGGCACCGTGTCCTTTGCAACGGGTTTATTCAGAGTGCCGTATACACCCATTTCGTGGTTAGTGCGAAGCGAGCCTATAACCGAATCGGAAAACACTCCGCAAAGTTCACCCGGATTGCCTGCGCTGCTTTTATAAAACCCATTCACCTTTGCATTTACGGCTTCACCGTTATTGAGGGGCATTATTTTGCCCGTATCAACATCACATACTCCGTGACCAAGCCCTGCAAACATTTTTGCGCCGTTATCATAGAAGGTGACCGTTCCTATGCCTGCGGAGCTGTCTCTCACCCAGATTCCTGCCTTGTATTTTCCGTTGACAGACATCTGAGGAGCGAGCTTATGCTGAGTTGTTTCGCCGTTTCTCTCAACGGTAAGATTCACGGGATTGCCGTTTGAGCTTTCAACCGCATCCGTAAGCTGCTGAGAACTGCTTGCCTGTTTGCCGTTGATATGGGTAATCACATCGCCGCATTTCAATCCTGCGGCTTCGGCGGGATTACGGACTCCTGCGTCGGTTGTTACTGTATCGAGACTTACTACCATTACGCCTTTTGTATACAGCTTGATTCCGAAAACATCTCCGCCCAGCACAACATACCTGCGTTTTGTTACGCTGACGGTTACGTTTTTAACGGGAAAGAGTCCCATAGCCGATATGCGACCCTGATAATTCCTGATTGCCGCACCCGTGCCTGCCGGCTGCACCTGATGAATATCCGCGCTGTAAACAAAGCCTAAATCAACCGTTTCCGCTTCAACAACGCTTATTTCATCAGGAAGATTTTCGGCGCCGTAAGCAACAGCGCCAAAAACAGCAATGCACAAAAGCAAAGCGGTTGCCGCCGCAGCTTTAAAAAAACGTTTCATTTATTCACCTCCGCATTTGCTTCGAAGCACTAATAATTTGCTCATTGTTCGCCGCAATAAACCACGGATAATTAAGCCGTAATAAATTTTCAGCTTTTCATTTTTTTATCAAAAGTAATAAGTGTAAAAAATTTCATTAAAAATTCGTTCATTTTAACGAAAAAAAAGTAGTGACAAATGCGAAAACATATGATATAATGTTCGTACAGAAGGAATACTCTTTTCCTCTTAATATTGTTCACCAGCATTAATTCGGATATAAAGCCAAAGACAGAGAACTCTTCACTCAAATGAAGGGTTCTCTGTCTTTTTAAAATACTGATGCAAAAAGCGGTGTCAGATGACACCGCTTATTTCTTTTGCCGCCCTTACGGCTGCGTTATATAAATCTTCTTTGCAGGTTCTTTTTATTTCGTCAAAGCTTTTTTCGGTTTCGCAGGAAAAGTACAAATCGCTCACACCGAGCTTTTTGATTTCATCTGCTCCCTCACCTTTACTGCCGCAGATAGCAATAACCTTTTTGTTATGATTTGCAGCTCTTAAGGCAACACCTGAAATAACCTTGCCGTTGACACTCTGAAAATCGAGCCTGCCCTCACCCGTTATTATCAGATCGGCATCTGTGGCTTTTGAGTCAAAATCCGCTGTGTCGAGAAGAATATCAATCCCCTTTTTAAGCTCCACACCGAGAAAAGCAACGGCACCTGCACCCATTCCGCCTGCCGCACCTGCACCTTTCATTTGCGAAACATCCATTCCGCAATCTCTGCGGATTATTTCGGCTATGTGGCGGAGTCCACCGTCAAGGCGAGTGACCATAGCATCATCTGCACCCTTCTGAGGTGCAAAAACATATGCCGCGCCGTTTTCGCCGTAAAGAGGATTTTCTACATCACAAGCCGCAACAACTGATATTTCAGGCTGATTTGCAGGCTTTTCGATTTTTGAAATTCTACAAAGGGTTTCACCCGTAGGAATAAAGCTTTTGCCGTTTTTATCAATAAATTTCCAGCCGAGTGCCGCCGCCATACCTGCGCCGCAATCATTGGTTGCGCTTCCGCCGAGACCGAGCAGAATTCTTTTTGCACCTGACGAAACGGCATTTGTAATAAGCTCCCCTACGCCATAGGTAGTTGCTTTTTCGGGATTTTTATTGTCCCCTGCAAGCGGCAAGCCTGCACATGCCGCCATTTCGATAACCGCGGTTTTATCGGGAAGAACAAGATATTCCGCCTGCATTTTCTCGCCGAAAACTCCGCTGACATCTGTTTTTATCATTTCTCCGCCTGCAATTTTGTGTAAGCAGGCACAAAGCCCCTCGCCGCCATCGGCAGCGGGGAGCTTTATTATATTTGTATTCTTTAATGTGTCGGCAAATGCCTGCCCGATAATATCGCAAACCTGCTGTGTGGTAAGCGTACCTTTGAAGCTGTCGGGCACAATAAGAATATTCATATTATTCAGCCGAAGCCTTTCTGATATATCTCTTGAAGAATGAAACAGCAGGTGCTACAGCATCAACGGGAATTCTTTCGTTAGTACCGTGAGTGCAACGAAGAAGTGCAACGCTTACCTTATAAGGAGCATAGCGGTAAATATTTTCGCAGATAGGCTCGTAGTAGCAAGCATCCGTGCCGCCCATAACAAGATAAGGAGCAACAATACTGTCCTTGTTATCCTGCATACAAAGCTCTTCAATAATCTTGAATGCTCTTGAATCCGTGGGCGAGAATTTTGAGGCTTCCTTTGCCTTAAGCACCTTAACCTCGATATCCTTATTCTTACAAACCTTGCGGATATGCTTTTCAACATCCTCAACGGTTGTGCCGGGCATCTGTCTGAAGTTAACCGTGATAGTCGACTTCTGAGGCAGAACATTTGCAGCAGGGCTGCCCTGAGCCATTGTTACAGCTGTTGTTGTTCTTACGAGACAAGCTGTAAAGGGAATTTTTGTCATACCGAACTTAAGCAGAGGATGAAGGAAATTGAGGTTACACATAAGAAGTCTTGCGGGATATGTGCAGCTTCTGCCGATGTTTGAGAAAAGCTCTTTAACAAAGGGAAGAAGCTCTGCCTTGAACTGATTGTCCTCAAGGTCCTTGATAACATTTGCAAGCTCGCCGAGGCCCGAATGAACGGGAGGCTGTGACGAATGACCGCCCTTTGCATTGACGGTGATTTCAAAATCGGTATAGCCCTTTTCCGCAACACCAACACCGACAAGCTCCTTGTTGTTGAGAATACCCTTAAGGTTAACGGGAATTATAGCGCCACCTTCGTCAAGCACGCTGTCAAGGTGGATTCCTCTCTCCTTGAGTGTACGCATAATGTTCTTTGCGCCGCCGTCTTCAGATGCAACAACCTCTTCGTCCTGACCGAAAAGGAGATAAACATCTCTTTCGGGCTGAAAGCCTTCTTCGAGAAGAGTCTCAACCGCATCCATAACAGCGATAAGGTGGTTCTTCATATCAAGAGCGCCTCTGCCCCAGATGAACTCGCCATCATTATGACCGCTGAAAGGAGCATGCTCCCAATCCTGCTCTGTACCCTCTGAAATGGGAACAACATCCTGATGAGCGAGCAGAGCGATAGGCTCAAGGTCGCTTCTTGTACCCTTCCAACGGAAGATAAGGCTTGCTTCCTGAATAACCTCTTTTTCAAGAGTCTTGTGAATCAGAGGGAATGCTTCCTCAAGGAACGCATGGAAATTATCAAACTGCGAAAAATCGATTTTGGATTTATCGGGATAGCTGATTGTGGGAATTGAAATTGCCTTTGAAAGATGCTCCTGACATCTTTTTGCATCAACCTTTTCCTCCGTAGCCTCACCGAAATCCTTTTTCTTGGGTACATAGAGAGCCGCTTTTATTGCTGTTCCAACAGCCGCCACACCAACAGCACCAAGAATTGCACCGCCAACTACTGTCATATTTTTTCTTCCTTTCAAAAGATAATTTTACTTTGTTAAGTATAAAGCATATATCCAAAAATTTCAATACATCACTTACATAAAAAACTTACGTTCTGCCCAAGCCTTGAATTTTCTGCTCTTTGCCATTACCGCAAAGAAAACCATAAGCGAAACACAGCACGCTGTTACTGCAAGAGAAACAATCACCTGCAGTTTTCCTTTGTAAAACATATTTATGCAGATTTCAATCACAAAGCTCATCAGATTTACAGCTCCAAGCACGCCGACCGCTGTCATCGACTTGCTTCTGGGCTTTCTGAGCCAGAAGATAAAAACATTGCATATAGCCCACAGCGCAATAACAACGGGCAGAACAATGGAATTAAACCATCCGTTTTCAACACCGTAAAGCCTGAACATATTCAGATAAACAAGCAGAGCTATTGCATCAATGCCGAGCATAATAACGGGGATATTCTTTTTCCATAAAAGAGGAAAAATAAACCAGATCCACGCAACGGCAAATCCGCCTGCAATGAATTTTGCGATACCGCTTCTGAACACGAGTATGTCCAGCACAAGGAGAACAAGATTTGGAATAATAATAATCAGAGAAAGCACGAATGCCCAGTATTTTTTGCTCAGAGATTTCGGGATATCCAGAATCTCGGGTAATGCAGGCATTGCATCATCAGCCTTCTTCTCCCTCGGATTAATAACGGGGGTGTCGCAAAGAGGACACGCAGGGCATCCTTTTTCAAGTTCAACACCGCAATTAACACAATATGACATCAGGCTTCACCTCCTGTTATTGAATGTCTGTTGCTTTCTATTTTTACGGGGATACCGAATTTTATAAATGTTGTGAAAATTTCTCTTTGCACCTTGGGGTCCTCAAAAATATTGGAAACGCTCAATGCAAGAGTGTCCTTATAAGAAAGCGCGGCGCATTTGGGAATAAGCATACCCGGACCCGTAGAAATACAGAGCTTTTCAATATATTGCTCCATTTCCTTGGGGCTTTTGATAATGCCTACATTGGTAATCAGCGAGCTTGTAGCTTTTTCGCCCGTGATTTTATAAACAACGCTTATTCCGAAATCCTTGAGAAACGACGGTAACACACGCATCAGAGGATTTTTTTCGATTCCTGCATTGCCTTTTATCATCGCCTGCAGCTCTTTTTCGTTATTTATATAACGAAGATAAAGTGAAAGCTGCTTTGCAATTTCGGGGAAAGTATACTCTCCCATTTTGGGGTCAATCTGGAATGAATAGCAGAGCATAAAGTTACGCAGAGTTTCGCTCTGACAGAAATTCCGCACATTGACGGGAATCTGCACACCGATATATTTTTCTCTGTTCCACGGCTCGCGCTTCTGCAGATTATACATTACCCACACGAGAACTGCGGCTATATATTCCGTTATTGTTATGCCCAACTCACGGGATTTTTCTTTGATTGCCGAAACGGGAATATAACCCGTGGTTATATTCAGATGATGCTTGGGCAATCTTTTGCCCTTATAATGATAAGTGAATTTGTAAAGTCGTTTTGCCTTGGCTCTTGATTTTACATTCTTGAGGTAAGCGTCCTCGCTCTCACCCTCTCGGGGCTTTTCGTTGATATCAAGCACAGCCTCGCCGTTGGGTATATCCTTACCCGTAAGGCGCAAATAAACAGCAACAAGAGTCATAAAAAATCTTGACGCACCGTAACCGTCTGTTATTGCGTGGAAAAAATCAACGGAAATACGGTTTTCATAATAATAAACCTTAAAAAGATAACCGTTGTTTTCTTTCCATCTGAAGCGCTGACAGGGGTTTGCGATATCGGGCATAACGGGCGGCATACTGTAAGGATTTTTTTCAAGGTAATGCCAGAAAAAGCCGTTACGCATTCTGACATCAAAGGTTGGAAAACGGGGCATTATCATTCCCAAAGCCTTCTGAAGCAGGTCGGGATCTACCTTTTCCGTCAGAGTTACGGAAATACGGTAAACATTTGACCACGACGATGTATTCTGCCCCGGAAAGATTTTTGCCGCATTATCAAGTTTGTACCATTGCCGTTGGCGTAAAGGTATTTTTGACTTCATAGCTTAACTCCAATCAAAAAAGCTGAGCTGGGTTGATTTGGGTAACGATGAAAATGCACCGCCCTCTTCAAGGGCTGCGATAATTGTTTTTGATGCACCTGAACGGAGTTGAAAATCCTCTATCGAAAGGAATTCTCCGCCGCCGTCATTCCTTGCGGCTTCAAGACCTTCCGCCGCCTTGCCGCCGCAGCCTGCAATTGCAGAGAAGGGCAGACGGATTTTTCCGTCCTCAATTACATATCTGTTGGCGGTTGATTTGTAAATATCAATGGGAAGAATTTCAATGCCTCTTGCCATCATTTCATTGATAACCTGCAAGGAGGTGAATGTGCCTTCCTCCTTGGCGGTGGCAAGCTTCTGATTCATCTTCGCTTTGATTTCTTCCATTTTCTTTTTAACTGCACCTCTGCCTGCAAGAACAGCCGCAGTATCTATATCTTCACCGCGCACCGTCATATAGGTTGCATAAAACTCAACGGGGCGGTAAAGCTTATACCACGCAAGACGCATCGCGGCGCTTACATAAGCGGCGGCATGAGCCTTGGGGAACATATATTTAATCTTCATACAGGAATCGAGATACCACTGGGGAACACCGTGGTCAAGCATCTCTTTTTTATGCTCATCGGTAAGAAGCGAGGTTGCTTTGCCTTTTCTTACTATCTCCATAATTTTGAATGCCATACCCTTTTCAACACCCTTGTTGATAAGGTAAACCATAATGTTATCTCGGGTACCGATAACCTCGGAAATTGTGCAGGTTCCGTTTTTGATAAGGTCCTGAGCATTGCCTATCCAAACATCCGTGCCGTGGGAAAGGCCCGAAATCTGAAGCATATCGGAGAAATTCTTGGGCTGTGATTCAATCAGCATCTGGCGCACAAAGGGAGTTCCGAGTTCGGGAAGCGAAAGAGTTCCCGTTTCGCAATCAATATCTTCCGCGGTTACTCCTAGAGGCTCGGGCGTTGTCAGAAGCTCATAAAGCTTCGGGTCACAGATATCAACGTCCATAACGCAGATACCTGTCAAATCCTCAAGATGCTTATAAAGAGTCGGAACATCATGACCGAGGTTATCAAGCTTAAGAATTGTATCATGGAGCGAATGGAAATCGAAGTGGGTTGTTCTGTGGATTGAATCCGCATCATCCGCAGGATGCTGAATGGGAGTGAAATCCTCCGCATCCATATCTGCAGGCACAACAACCATTCCTCCAGGATGCTGTCCGGTTGTTCTTTTGACACCGACACATCCCTGAACAAGACGCTCTTCCTCTGCTCTTGAAAGGAAAAGGCCCTTTTCTTCTGCCCATTTTTTGACAAATCCGAATGCTGTTTTATCGGCAAGTGTACCGATTGTTCCTGCCTTGAAAACATGCGTTTTACCAAACAGCTCTTCGGTATATCTGTGCGCATAAAACTGATATTCACCCGAAAAGTTAAGGTCAATATCGGGCTGTTTGTCACCGTAGAAACCAAGGAAAGTTTCAAACGGAATATCGTGACCATCGCGGTGCATCGGCTTTCCGCAGACAGGACAATCCTTTGGAGGCATATCATATCCCGAACCGTATTCACCTTTATAGAAAAACTCACTGTGTTTACATTCCTCACAGATATAATGAGGAACAAGAGGATTAACTTCGGAAATACCTGCCGCAAAAGCTACAAACGACGAGCCAACCGAACCTCTG
>JAZQXJ010000035.1:0-7122 GCA_045632815.1 Acutalibacteraceae bacterium
GCTATCGCTATCAGCCCCGAGGATCACACCGCAGCAGCAAGAATCCTTTCAAAGTTTGCTGACACACACAAGAACTTCTCAGTTAAGAGCGGTTACCTTGACGGCAAGGTTGTTGATACAGCAACCATCGATTCACTTGCAAAACTTCCCACAAGAGATATCCTTCTTGCAACAGTTTGCAACGCATTCAATGCACCTATCTCAGCATTTGCTCGTGCTATTCAGGCTATTGTTGATAAGGGTGGCGCTGATGTAGCAGCAGCAGAAGCTGCTCCCGCAGAGGAAGCACCCGCAGCAGAGGAAGCACCCGCAGCAGAATAATTAATCTAAACTAAAAATTCATTAATTGGAGGAAAATAAAATGGCATCAGAAAAGATTGCAGCAATGATTGAAACAATCAAAGAACTTACAGTACTTGAGCTTTCAGAGCTCGTTCACGCAGTTGAAGAAGAATTCGGCGTATCAGCAGCAGCAGCAGTTGCAGTAGCAGCTCCCGCAGAAGCAGCTGCAGCAGCAGAGGAGAAGACAGAGTTTGACGTTATCCTTGCTGAAGTTGGCGCAGAAAAGATCAAGGTTATCAAGGTTGTTCGTGAGCTTACAGGTCTCGGCCTTGCAGAAGCAAAGGCAGTTGTTGACGGCGCTCCCAAGGCAATCAAGGAAGGCATCTCCAAGGAAGATGCTGAAGCTGCAAAGGCTAAGCTTGAAGAAGTTGGCGCAAAGGTTGAACTTAAATAAGTTTATCTTTACAAAAACCGAACCGCTGTGCAGAAATGCACGGCGGTTTTTTGTATACAGAAACAGCAAAAAGCCGCTTGGATTTTCTCCAAGCGGCAATTTTTATGTTTTTATTCGTCGTCAGCCTCAACCTTAGCTTCAGCAATAACCTTCTGAGCAACGTTTTCGGGAGCTGCTTCATAGTGGTCAAATTCGAATGAGAACCAGCCTCTGCCGATTGTTACAGAACGGAGAACTGTTGCGAAGTCGCCCATTTCAGCCATGGGAACTTCAGCTACAAGCTCCTGCATCTTGGGATTATCCTCGCAGGGACCCATGCCGAGAACGCGTCCGCGTCTCTTTGTGATGTCGCCCATGATATCGCCGAGGTTGTCGCCGGGCATATAAGCCTTAAGTGCGCCGTAAGGCTCAAGAAGCTTGGGGTTAGCCTGAGGCATACCGTTCTTGTAAGCAATCTTTGCAGCCATCTTGAATGCCATTTCGTTTGAGTCAACGGGATGTGATGAGCCGTCGTAAAGAGTTGCTCTCAGACCAACAACGGGGTAGCCTGCAAGGGGACCCTTAAGGATAGCTTCGCGAAGACCCTTTTCAACTGCGGGGAAGAAGTTCTTGGGAACTGAGCCGCCGACAACTCTCTCTGCGAATTCGAAATCTTCTGTGGGGATGGGCTCAAATTCAACCCAAACGTCACCGAACTGACCGCTGCCGCCTGACTGCTTCTTGTGACGACCCTGAACAGCAACCTTCTTGCCGATGGTCTCTCTGTAAGCAACCTTGGGAACTGCAAGCTCAACTTCAACGCCGAACTTATTCTTAAGCTTTGTAACAAGTGAATCAAGATGCTGCTCGCCGAGACCTGCAACAATCTGTTCCTTGGTTTCTGTGTTTGTGTAGTAGCTGATGGTAAGGTCTTCTTCAGCAAGTCTGTTGAGACCGGCTGCAACCTTATCTTCCTCGCCCTTCTTTTTAGCCTTAACAGCCATGGGAAGGCAGGGCTTGGGGAAGCTTACGCCCTTAAGCTTGATATCTGACTTGGGAGCGCAGAGTGTGTCGCCCGTCTTGAAGCTTGAAAGCTTTGTGATGATACCGATATCACCAGCAAGGATTGCGGGAGCTTCTTCCTGCTTGCCGCCCTTGGGGAAGAGGAGCTTGCCCATTCTTTCGCTTTCGCCTGTACGCTCGTTATAAGCAGGTGTGTCGGGAGTAATCTTGCCCGAAATAACCTTGAAATATGACATCTTACCAACGAAGGGGTCAGCAACGGTCTTGAAGCAGATAGCTGCAAGAGGTGCATTTTCATCGCAGGTTACGTCAGCCTCTGATGCAACTGATGCTGCGTCGGGAGCGGACTGAACAATGCTGTTGTTGATAAGGTCAACTGCTTCGCAAAGATAGCCTGAGCAAGCGTATACGGGGCAGATTTCGCCGGCAAGGATACCGGCTTTAAGACCCTTGTCGATTTCTTCGTCTGTAAGTTCAACGCCCTCGAAGAATTTTTCCATAAGCTCATCATCTGTGCAGGCAACTGCCTCGATGAAAGCTTCTCTCATTCTGATTGTTCTCTCGTCATTCTCGGGCATGGGAGCATCTGAACGCTTGCCATCCTTGTATGAGAAAGCTTCGTTTCTTGAGAAGTCAACATATGAAACAACCTTGTCACCCTCAACATAGGGAACAACAACGGGACAAATCTTGTTGCCGTATTCTTCTCTGAGTGAATCAAATGTCTTGTAGAAGTGAGCGTTTTCACCGTCGCATTTTGTGATTGCGAACATCTTGTTGATGCCTCTTTCTGTTGCTGCGGCAAAAGCCTTTTCCGCACCAACATCAAGAAGATGACCTGAAGCAAGAACAATAAGAACTGCACCTGCTGCGCGGATACCTTCGCTCATACCGCCGGCAAAGTCAAAAAGACCCGGGGTGTCGATTATGTTGATTTTTGTATTTTTCCACTCAAATGAAGCAACTGCTGAAGCGATTGAACACTTGCGTCTTTTTTCTTCCGCATCAAAGTCCATAACAGTGTTGCCGTCTGCAACTCTGCCAAGTCTGTCTGTTGCATTTGAGATGTAAAGCATAGCCTCTGCGAGGGTTGTTTTACCTCTGCCGCCGTGACCGGCGAGAACGATGTTTCTGATGTCTTTTGCGCTGTAAGATTTCACGAATATTTCCTCCTTTATTTGCATACTGCATTTATATGCAGCAGGAAAATTTTATTTTGCGAAAAATAAAATTTGCACCGTATTATATAGGATTATATCACAAAAGTTTTCCTATTTCAATGACTTTTTTGGTGAAATTATGAATAAAATTGAAAAATTTTTCAAATATTTTATGGCAAAATAACAGCCATTCAACGATTTAAACGAAAAAAGAGCGTTGTTTTTGTAACATTATACAAAAAGCCCCCTCAATACGAGGGGGCGGTGTAAATCTGAGTTATGCCTTGTTTCTTCCCCAAAGGTGAATTATTCCCTCATCATTGAGAGCTTTGAGCAGGAAGAAGGTGATGGGCAGGGTGAAAATTCCGATAACTCCGAAAAGCTGCGCGCCGAGATACATACCCATAAGAGTTATTACAGGGTGCATACCCACATTAATTGAAACAAGCTTCGGCTCAAGAATCTGGCGGATAACGGTTATCGCCGCATAAAGCACAAGCAGTCCGATGCCGAGTCCGTAATTGCCGCTGAAAAAGCTGATGATTGCCCAGGGTATCATTACAGTTCCCGTTCCGAGAACGGGGAAAATATCAACAAGTGCGGTTACAATAGAAATGGCAACAATATATCCGCCGCCATAAACGCCGATAAGCTTAAGAACATTAAGACCGATGGCAACTTCGCAGAATGTAATGAGTATAATGGTTGCATAGGACTTAACCATTTTGCCGAGTATGTCGCCGAAAAGTCTCTTTGTTTTAACCAGCGAAGCCTCGTGCTGCTCGGAAACCGACGATTTTATCATCTGTGTGAAATTATCGTAATCGCAGGTGAGGAAGAAGCAGGCGATTATGC
The DNA here is from genome assembly GCA_045632815.1 of Acutalibacteraceae bacterium. GTDB lineage: Bacteria > Bacillota > Clostridia > Oscillospirales > Acutalibacteraceae > CAG-177. The sequence goes on from JAZQXJ010000035.1 coordinate 3,754, forward strand.
TGATAAGCAGGGCGGAAAGGAATACGGGAATTTGCTTTGCCGTTGAAAGCAGACCGCCGAGGGGCGTTGCAAGAGCCGAAAAATCCAGTCCGCTGCTTTGCACCTCGCCAAAGGTGTTCTTTTGCTCAACAACAAGCAGAAGCAGCCTGTCGGCAAAATCGTTCAATGCGCTGACTGCCGTAGTCTCAATGGAATCGGGCAGGAATTTTATATGGGAAATCAGCCACGCTTCAACGGACTGAATAAGGTTGGGGAGGTCGTTGAGCTTTGACATAAGATATTCTCCAAGCCCTCGGAATTCAACAAAAACCTTGTAGCCCACAAGCACTATCAGGCTCAGAAGCAATGCCACTATCAGCAGCACGGCAACGGCAGCGATAATATTCTTTTTGATTTTTGCCTTTTTGGAAATTGCTCTTACGGGCTTTTGCAAAAACATTGCAATCAGAAACGCCGCAATAAAAGGTGCAACAAGCCAGAAAGCGAATTTCATAAAGAGATAGTAGGCGGTAATCAGCAATGCATAGAAAGTGAAGTTAATCAGCATTGACCGCCTTTTTTCAACAATGTTCATCTTTTATCCTCCTGCAAGAATTGCAACCATATTTTACACCTTTTTTCCGTTGATAGCAATGTATAGCGAAAAAAATATACAAAAATTTAATAAATTTAAAAATAACTCTTTATTATTTTTAAAATGTATGATATTATATACATTAACTATTAAGAAAAATAACCTTCCCGAAAGGAGCGCTTTGTATGTATGTTGCAGTTATGGGCTATGGTGTGGTCGGCTCGGGCGTTGCAAGCCTGCTGAATAAAAACCACGAGCATATCCTTAAAAAAAGTATGCAGAGCGAAATGGAGCTCAAATACATTCTGGACCGCCGCACTTTTCCCGGCGACCCTTACGAAAGCCTTGTAATTTCAGATTATTCAAAAATCGTTGAGGATGACGAAGTCAAGATTGTTGTTGAAACAATGGGCGGACTTCATCCCGCATATGAATATGTTGTTGCGTGCCTTAAGGCGGGCAAGCATGTTGTGACCTCAAACAAGGAGCTTGTTGCCGCAAAGGGCTGCGAGCTGCTGCAGATTGCGGACGAAAACAATGTCAACTTCCTTTTCGAGGCAAGCGTAGGCGGCGGTATTCCCATTATCAGACCCATCAGCCAATGCCTTGCCGCAAACGATATTGACGAAATCGCAGGTATTCTTAACGGCACAACAAACTTTATTCTTACAAAAATGATAACCGACGGTATGACCTTTGAGGAGGCGCTTCTGCTTGCTCAGAAAAACGGTTATGCAGAGCGTGACCCCTCCGCTGACGTTGACGGTCACGACGCTTGCAGAAAGATTTGTATTCTTGCGGCTCTTTGCTTCGGAAAGCATGTTTATCCCGATTCCGTTCATACCGAGGGTATCCGCAAGATTTCACTTTCCGATGTTGAATATGCCCGTGCATGGGGCGGCGTAATCAAGCTCATTGCAAAGGCAAAGAAGATGGAGGACGGCAGGGTTTCCGTTCTGGTATCACCTGCGTTTATTCAGAATCACAGCCAGCTTGCTTCCGTTGACGATGTATTCAACGCAATTCTCGTTCGCGGCGATGCTATCGGCGATGTTGTGTTCTACGGCAGAGGCGCAGGCAAGATGCCTACAGCCAGCGCTGTTGTAGCCGATGTTATCGACTGCGCAAGAAATATGAACCGCAAACGCTTTATCGGCTGGCAGGATTGCACGGACGGCTATGTGGCAGACTATCTTGAGAATGTTACCGCATTTTACATAAGAGCAACAACCGAGAATGCAGCGGCTACCGTTGCAAAAATCAACGGACTTTTCGGCGGAGTAACAACCCTTGCCCGTCAGGATGCACCCGAAGGCGAAATCGCTTTTGTAACCGCACCTGTTTCGGAAAAGGAGCTTAACGAAAAGCTTGCTCTTATAGATGAAGCAAATATTGAATCGGTAATCCGCATTACAAACTATTGATTCGCATTACAATCGCAAAATTAGGAGGATAATATGTCTTTGATTGTTCAGAAGTTCGGCGGCAGCTCCGTTGCAAACGCCGAAAGAGTAATGAATGTTGCGAGAATCGTTACAGACACCTACAAGGCAGGCAACGATGTTGTTGTTGTTGTTTCTGCTCAGGGTGACACAACGGACGACCTCATCGCAAAAGCTCAGGAAATTAACCCCAAGGCATCCAAGAGAGAAATGGATATGCTCCTCGCATCGGGCGAGCAGATTTCAATTTCGCTCCTTGCAATGGCTATCGAGAGCCTCGGCTATCCCGTTTGCTCCCTTCTCGGCTGGCAGGCAGGATTCTCAACCAATTCCGCTTACGGCTCCGCAAGAATCAAAAAGGTTTCCGCAGAGCGCATCAAAATGGAAATCGCAAAGAAAAACATTGTTGTTGTTGCAGGCTTCCAGGGCATCAACAAGTATGACGATATAACAACTCTCGGCAGAGGCGGCTCAGACACAAGCGCAGTTGCAATCGCAGCTTCAATGCACGCAGACCGCTGCCAGATTTACACCGATGTTGAGGGTGTTTACACCGCAGACCCCAGAAAAGTCAAGGGCGCAATCAAGCTTAACGAAATCACATATGATGAAATGCTTGAGCTTGCAACTCTCGGCGCACAGGTTCTCAACAACCGTTCAGTAGAAATGGCTAAGAAATATAATGTTAAGCTTGAGGTGCTTTCAAGCCTTGTGCGCGCACCCGGCACAATTGTCAAGGAGGTAGCAGATATGGAAAAAATGCTCGTAAGAGGTGTAACAAAGGATACGGATGTAGCCCGTATTTCAATAATCGGAGTTCCCAATGTTCCCGGAATTGCTTTCAAGATTTTCGGCAAGCTTGCCGCAAAGAATGTTAATGTTGACATCATTCTTCAGTCAGTCGGCAGAGGCGACACGAAAGATATCACCTTCACAACCGCAAAGTCACACCTCAACGATACTCTTGATGTTCTTCGCGAGCTTGACCTTGTTGCAGGTCTTGAAATCCTTACGGATACAGATGTTGCAAAGGTTTCCGTTGTTGGTGCAGGTATGGAATCACATCCCGGCATTGCATCAAAGATGTTTGAAGCACTTTTCGAGAGCGACATCAACATCCAGATGATTGCTACAAGCGAAATCAAGATTTCCGTTCTTATCGATGTGAACGAAGCTGACAAGGCTGTATCGGCTATCCACGATGCATTCATTCCCGAACTCAGCTAAATAAGCAAAAAATTAACTCCCGACTTGGGCGACATTTCATAAGGAAGTTAAGGTTTTTATCGGCTCTTTTCCGTTAATACTTTACGAAAAAATCCCGTAATACACAAAGTATTGCGGGATTTTTGT
>JAZQXJ010000036.1:0-12441 GCA_045632815.1 Acutalibacteraceae bacterium
TCAGGGTTCAAGAGGTGTACCCGGTGACTGGCGCAATCAGCCTCAGCACGGCGGCGGTATGGTTTATGACTGGGGTATTCATCTGCTTGATCAGGCGCTTATGATGACTCTGCCCAGAAAGCTGAAAACCGTGTATGCGGAGCTTACCAATGTTACCAACGAAAACTGCGATGACGGCTTCCGCACAACCCTTATTTTTGATGACGGTCTTTCGTTCTATGTTGAGGTTACAACGAGCAACTTCATTGAACTGCCTCTGTGGTATGTCCTCGGCGAAAACGGAACGGCTGTTGTTGACAGCTGGAAGCCCGACGGCAAAATCGTTATGGTTTCCGATTGGGAAAACAGAGATGCCGTGCCTATCGTTGCAGGCGCAGGTATAACCAAGACGATGGCTCCCAGAACGGATGACACAATCAAAACCTATCCTCTCGATATTCAGAAAGCGGATTGGGGCGAGTATTATAAAAACATCTTTGCCCACCTCAGCGGCAAGGAGAATATCATCGTAACCCACAATCAGCAGCGCAGACTTATGCGCCTTGTTGAAGCGATTTTCGAATCGGGTAAAACAAACAAGGTTGTTGAGTTTGAGGATATAATATAATGTATAATGAGCCGGCGGTTTTCCGTCGGCTTTATTTTTTTGTTGCCATTACATTTAAAATATGATAAAGTATATTTATAATTATCCCGAGGAGATGATTTCCGATGAATAAAGTTTCTCTCAGAGAAAAGCTGGGTTACGGCGTGGGCGCAATCGGTCTTGATCTGAGTTACGGAATGTTCTATTCCTATCTTTCGATTTATCTGACTAATGCACTTGGTATCGCACCTGCGTTTCTGCTTATTATTACGCCTCTCGCAAGGCTTTGGGACGGCTTCAATGACCCGATGATGGGTATGATTGTTGACAAAACCAAAACAAAAATGGGTAAATATCGTCCCTGGATTCTGCTGGGTGCAATGCTCAATGCGGTTGTGCTTTGCCTGCTTTTCAATAATCCCGGTTTTGCCGCAGGCTCAACGGGTCTTTATGTTTATGCCGCAATTCTTTATGTTTTCTGGGGTATGACAAACACCCTTGCGGATATTCCTTTCTGGTCGATGGTGCCTTCATTCGCAAGCGAGGAAAAGGACAGAAACCTCGTTTCCACAATTGCAAGAGCCTTTTCAGGTCTCGGTCAGGGAATTATCTCCATTTTCACTCCTATGGCGGTTGCATTTTTCGGCGGTGTTGCGGGCAGCAAGCTTGACGCAATGACCTCCGACACATTGAGCAAGGGCTTCGGCAAATGGTCAATGATAATGTCTGTGGGACTTATCTTCTTTGCCCTTGTGAGCGTGCTTTCAACAAAGGAGAGAAGAATCGTTGTCAATAACGAAAAGTTCTCGTTCAAGGCGGCAATCAATGTTATCAAGAGCAATGACCAGCTCCTTGTGTTTATGCTTTTTGCAATGATTTCCAACGCAGGCTTCTATATGACCTCGGGCATCAGCAGCTATTATTTCACATCCGTGCTTGGCGACCTTACTCTGCAGTCGAAGTTCAACCTTATGGGTACAGTCGGCTCGGTGCTTTCGATTCTCGTTGTGCCTGTCTGCTCAAAGTTTATGAATAACCGCACGATTTATAAAATGTCGCTTTCAATGGCGGCGGCGGGCTACATCGGAATGGCGATTGTAGGTTATGTATTCGGCGAGGGAGTCAATGTAACACTTCTCGGTGTTTGCTACATTCTCACCTCTCTCGGCACGGGCAGTATGTTTGTTAATCAGACGGTTATGCTTGCAGACTGCGTTGACTACGGCGAATACAAGACGGGCAGCCGCAATCAGAGCCTGACCTTCTCAATGAAGGGCTTCCTGCAGAAAATGGCATACACAATGCAGGCGATTATTATGTACGCATCATTCACCGTTACGGGCTATAACGGCGAAGCCGCCGTGCAGACTCCTGCGGCAAAGAGCGCAATTTCGTTCCTTATGTTCATTGTGCCTCCCGTGATGATGATTGTTTCTCTGATTATCTTCACAAAGAAATACAAAATTCACGGCGAATTCAAGCAGGAAGTGCTGAATGCCGTGAGCGACAATTCATAAGAGAAAAATTATGCTCGGAGAATGTATTGAAAAGTTATATTAAACAAAAAACGCCGTCCGTATGGGCGGCGTTCTTTGCGAAAAATGTTATGAGGAATCGACTTAGCGTGGTATCTTTATGTAACGGTTAGTCGAAACTAACTGCATACATATAATACCATATATTTTTATGGTTGTCAACTGTGAAATTTATTCCAATCCGTAGGGGCGATTCACGAATCGCCCGAAAATCAATGACCAAATTAAAACGGGCGGATAATATCCGCCCCTACCAAAACTATTGTCTGAAATTGTCTTGCGGCTGTCTTCGGCGTGATGTGGGCATCACGCCCTGCATTTCGCATTGCGAATTGAAAAGGGCAACCTTGCGGCTGCCCTCATTTTGCTTATATTCTTGTGATTTCGATTGCGATAGCGTAAATTATTGTGCCTTTGAGCCAGCTGACAAGCTTTTCAAGGAATGAAGGCTCATCAGCAACAAAATCAAGAGGTTCGCTGCCGTCATCGATTACGAATGCCTGAGTGTGGCAAAGACCGCCTTCGCCGAAGAGTTCAGCACGGATATACTGAAAATCTTCTGCACCTGCGATTGTGTCAAGGTCGATTGTTACAGGCTCTGTGCCGATTTCTGTTTTGAAAATAACATTGCCGTTTGCAATCCACTGAAGAGTGGTGCTGTCTTTTGCGGTAACGGTAACTTTGTGACCGTCAACGCTGATGCTTGTGAACATAGGAGCGTTCAGACCTTCATTGGCAACATCAATTTCTGCCGCAGGGCCGATTTTATCGTTGGGGCGGAGCTTTTTTGTAACGCTGAAGAATGCACCGCTCTGCATTGTTTCTTTAATATTTTCAACATCGTTGTTTTTCATCATAAAATACATGAAAGAGGTGTCAACGGTGCCTGTGTGGTGAGCGTCGGTATTGCTGTAGCCCAGAACGGTTTTACCGTAGGGAAGGCAGTACATAAGAAGGTTATCCCAGAGGATTCTGTCATAGCCTGTTGTGCCGTTTCTCTCGTTGAGAGTTTCAATGCCGAGGCATGAATCATATTTGAGAATGAGATCACCGAAGAACTTGATCTGATCGGGGTCGTTGACAACATCGGGATTTGCGTTGGAGTTGAGCCAGTCGCCGGGATGATTGATGTGTGAAAGACCGCCGTTTTCGTCGATGTATTTTATAGCCTGCTCAAAGCCGTATTCATTTTCCATGAATGCAACGCCGCTGCCGGTAGTTCCCTCAAGGAAGAAACCGTTAACGTGGTTTTTGGTGAGTGAAAAATGGTTAAATTCGTTTGCGCCGAGAACAGGAGTGATTTTTTTGTTGCGGATTGTACCGTCATAGAGAGGATATGTTCCGTTTTTGATCTGCTCGTATTCCTCATCTGTGAGGTGTTCATAGGGATTGTCAATGATATACTGATAGAGATAGAGGGGCTGGATTTCGGGAGCCTTGTTCCAATCAACACCTGTTATGCCGTGGTCAGCGATTGCAAGGAAGTCATAATCCTGATTATAGTATTCTTTAACCATAACGGGAAGAGTATCGTCTGCGTCGCTGTAGGTTGTGTGAGAGTGAAGAGTGCCTTTGTATGCACCCCATGCGCCGTCACCTTCCCATACAACATCTGCATAGGGTGAAACGATTGTGTAGTCATTTGCCGCAAAGCCGATAACGCCGAGCTGCATTATCATCAGAGCCGCAAGAGCAATGCCGAGGAATTTTTTGAAATTTTTCATTTTTATGCCTCCTGTATAGAGATTACCTTTTTATTTAACCAAAAAATCGCTCAAATGTCAATATAATAAAAGAAAAAAGAGGTTGCAAAAGCAACCTCCTGTCTGAATCAGAGTATTACCGAAACAAGGATAACGCCTATTGCGAAAAGGCTTACGAAAGGCATAAGCATAGGCCAGATGGGCATAAGGTAAAGCGCGTAAAGCGCACCGAAATTAACCTTGATGAACATTGTGCTTTCCGCCTCGTTGATGTTCTGCCATACGAAGTTGATATCACAGCCGTCAACATAAATTTCGTCAAGACCGATGCTGTCCTTTGAATCCGCAGCCTTGAAGCCGCATTCCTTGAGACCGTCTGCAACAAGCTTTGTCATTTCCTCGTCAAGGAAAGTTATTCTGCCCTCAAGGCGAAGCTCGTCTGCAGGCTCTTCCTGACGGAGATGACCGTTCTTGAAGCCCGTGCACCACCAGTATTTATCGTATTCTCTGGTGAATTCGCGCACCCAGGTGCCGTCAAGCTGTTCGTGCCAGAGAGTCATTTCCATATTGAGCCAGTCTTCCTCTGCGGGGCAGTTGAAGAATGTCCATTCGCTCATACCGTCGTCAACGTGGGGTCTGTTGTAGATGCCGATTTCACCGCCGTAGAATACCATGCCGTACTGACCCTTCCACATCTGAAGCATCCAGTCCTTGCCTGCATAGGTGAAGAAAACGCGGATGTAGTCATATTCAAGAAGAAGATAGGGAGATGCAATGTCATAAATCTTGCCGAAGCCGAAGTTATACTGCCAGGCTTCCTTGTCGTTGGTGTAGTAGTAATCGTCTACATAGCTGTACTGATAGCTGAGAATCTGCTGACCCTCCAGCAAATCCTTGACAAAGTTACTGCTTGTAACAACATTGATTGCGAATTCGCCGTAGAGTCTTTCGCCGTCAACCGTTGCCGTTGCGGAAATAATTGCTTTGCCGACTCCATTGCCTTTTACCGTGCCGTTTTCGTCAACGGTTGCAACGCTTGTGTCGGATGATGCCCAGTAGATTTTGGGCTGAGTGTCAACATTTGTGACCTTTGCGGTCATCTGAATGGTTTTGCCTTTTGTTACGGAAAGGTGGTCGCTGGTGAGGACAAGTGCGTGACCGATTGTTTCATCTGCGCCTGCGTTTTCGTCCGTTGCATAAACTGCGGTTGCAAGGTTGGAAAACAAGAAAAGAAGAACAAAGAAAATTGCAGTAATTTTAGTTGCTGTTTTTTTCATTTTTTACCTCCGAATGAAATTTTTACACCACATATTACCATAATTATATACAAAAATCAAGCTAATTTTTTGTGCAGATTGATTTATTAGGAATTATTTAAGAATTGATGTTTACGCAAGGGTAAGGATTGTGATATAATTATTCTATATATATTTCGGAGGCAAATCTGTGGGAATAAAGAAGAATGACAGAATAAATTTAAAGATAGAATCCTGCTCCTCAAACGGCAGCGGAGTGGGCAGATATGAGGGAATGGCGATATTTGTGCCTGCCACGGCGGTTGGCGATGAAATATCGGCGCATATCCTCAAGGTGAAGAAAAGCTATGCCTTTGCAAAGGTTGAAAAGGTTATCACCCCCTCTGCGGACAGAATCGAGCCTGCCTGCCCCGTTTATCTCAAGTGCGGCGGCTGTGTTTTTTCGCATATGACCTATGAGGCGGAGTCCGCAATAAAGGCGAATCACGTTGCGGAGTGCTTCAGGCGCATAGGCGGACTTACTCCCGAATTTGAGCCGATAATAGCAGGGGAAACCGATTGCCGATACAGAAACAAGGCGCAGTATCCCGTTGCAGCGGAAAACGGCGAAATAAAAACGGGATTTTATTCACCTCACAGCCACAGAGTTGTTCATTGCCCCGATTGCCTTCTGCAGCCTGCGGAATTCGAGGGAATTCTCGGAGTTTTTGCCGAATATATCAAAGCAAACGGCGTTTCCGTCTATGACGAAACAGCTCACAGAGGTCTGCTCAGGCATATTTACATCAGAAAAGGCAACGCAAGCGGCGAAATAATGGTCTGTGCCGTTATCAACGGCAAAAATCTGCCGAATGAGTCGGCACTCGTTGAAGCGTTGCTTGAAAAAGAAAAATCAATAGCAAGCATAATAATAAATTCCAACACGAAAGATACAAATGTTATTCTCGGGTCGGAATGCCGCACCCTTTGGGGAAATGACAGCATAACGGATATCCTCTGCGGGCTGAAATTCCGCATATCGCCCCTTTCGTTTTATCAGGTCAACCGCAATCAGGCGGAAAAGCTCTATAACAAGGCGGCGGAATATGCCGCGCTGACGGGCAACGAAACCGTGCTTGACCTTTACTGCGGTGCAGGCACAATCGGTCTTTCGATGGCGCACAAGGCAAAGGAAATTGTCGGCGTTGAAATCGTACCCGAAGCAATTGAGGATGCGAAGATAAATATGAGCCTCAACGGCATTGAAAACGCAAGATTTATCTGCGGCGATGCCGCCGAAGCGGCGAGAGTGCTTGAAAACGAGGGAATAAAGCCCGATGTTATCATTCTTGACCCGCCGAGAAAGGGCTGCAGCCCCGATATGCTTGAAACGGCGGCAAGAATGAAGCCTGACAGAATTGTTTATGTATCCTGCGACCCTGCAACCCTTGCGAGGGATTGCGGAATCCTGCAGGAGCTTGGCTATACGGCAAAAAAAGTTACCCCCGTCGATATGTTCCCCCGCACGGGTCATGTGGAGAGCGTATGTCTTTTGTCCAAACCAACTGATACAAGGATCTGAATATATGAATTTCGGGAGCTGTCTTGCGGAGCAGTTGAAAAAGCATCCGTCAATGCAGCCGCAGGATGTTGTGAAAATGTGCTATCAGGCGTCTTGCGGTGCGGAGCATATGCTGACCGACTGCGACAGAGCAAGAGAATATCTGAAAAAAGAATATAACGAGGTTGCGCAAGCGCACGGCGATTTGTATGAGCAGATTTCGGAAGATGTCTGCAGAGTGAATCTTTCCGCGTGGAAAGCCGAAAATCTGCCCGCCGAATGGCTGATGCGTCTGTTTGCGGCATCGTGTAACACGGCAGGCAACGGAAAGCTCGACGAATATCTGCGTATTGCAGAGGAGATTCTTGCCCGTTCAAACGCAGGCTTCGCAATGCGTGAATGGGAAGCTTACCTGAATGAGTACAAAAAAGCAGGTATGCCTGCAGTTCACCACAGCGAGCAATACCGTGAATACGAAAAACCTGCATACAGAATTGTGAACAGCCGTTTTTGCAGGATTTTTCCGATTATCATAAAAGCAAAGGATTATCAGGATAAGGACAAGCCTTGCGTTATCGCCGTTGACGGCAGAGCCGCATCGGGAAAAACAACTCTTGCAAAGGATTTGCAGATTGCGCTTGATGCAGATGTCATTCATACGGATGATTTCTTTGTGCCTCCTGCCTTGCGTTCGGAAACAAGATTTGAGACGCCGGGCGAAAATATCCATCACGAAAGATTTGCAGAAGAAGTTCTGCCCTTTATATCGGGTCGGGAGCCGTTTTCCTATCGGATTTTTGACTGCGGAAAAGCGGATTTCAACGGCAAAAGAGAAATCGGAAGCAAGCAATTCCGCATTGTTGAGGGTGCGTACAGCTGTCATCCGAAATTCGGAAATTATGCGGATATCACCGTTTTTTCGGATGTGTCTGCCGATGAACAGACAGAGAGAATCCGCCGCAGAAACGGTGAAGAAATGCTCGGAATGTTCCTGAACAAATGGATACCGATGGAGGAAGAATATTTCTTGCATTTCGGGATAAAAAACAAAACAAATTTAATTGTTCGAAAGGATGATTTTCATGAAAAAACAGAACGGTCTTATTAATCTTGCCCTTGCGGCAATGTTCCTTGCGCTGGCATATGTTATGCCGTTTCTGACGGGTCAGGTGCCGCAGATAGGCTCAATGCTCTGCCCGATGCACATTCCCGTTATTCTCTGCGGCTTTGTGTGCGGCGGTCCGTGGGGGCTTGCCGTCGGCTTTATTGCGCCGCTTCTCCGCTCGCTTACGCTCGGAATGCCGCCTCTTTTTCCAACGGCGGTTGCAATGGCTTTTGAGCTTGCGGTCTACGGCATTGTGACGGGAGTTCTGTACCGCACTTTTCCGAAAAAAAAGGGATACATATATTGCTCGCTTCTGATTGCAATGGTTGCAGGTCGCCTTGTATGGGGCTTGGTGCAATTCATCGCAATGGGTCTCGATGCCTCGGAATTCGGCTTTGCCGCATTCTGGGCAGGTGCTGTAGCAAATGCGCTTCCGGGTATCATTCTTCAGATTGTCCTTATTCCTTTGATTGTTATGGTTATCGAAAAAATAACCCCGAAAAAATAAAATCCGATATGAGGTGTTCATATGAAGAAAATCAGAATGGGAATATTCGGTCTCGGCAGAGGCAGCGATTATTTTGAAAACATCATAAATAACAACGGTGAGGTTGTTGCGGTTTGCGAAAGAGACGAAAAAAAGGTTAAGGATGCTCTTGAGTTTCTCGGAGAAAACACCGCCGCATATTCTGATTTCGATGCTTTTATTGAGCATGATATGGATGCGGTTTATATTGCAAACTGTTTTCACGAGCATACCCCGTTTGTTATAAAATGCCTTGAAAGAAACCTTAATGTTCTTTGCGAATGCACGAGCAACGCAACGATGGGCGAGGGCGTTGCAATTGTCAGGGCGGCGCAGAAAAGCAAGGCGATATATATGCTTGCGGAGAATTATCCGTTTATGAAATTCAACCGCGAAATGAAGCGCATTTATGACGGCGGCACTCTCGGCAAGGCGATTTATGCCGAGGGCGAATATAATCATCCCTTCAACCTCGACAACGCCGAGGAGCATATGAGCATCCGCCCGTATTCGATGCATTGGCGCAACTTTTTGCCCAGAACTTATTATGTCACTCATTCTCTTGCACCGCTGATGTATATAACGGGTGCAATGCCGAAGCGGGTTACCGCTATGGCGGTATATTTGCCGTTTGACGAAGAAAAAACGGTTGTTTCTCCCGTTGCGGACAGAGCCGCAATAATGACAACGCTTAACGATGACGGCTCCGTTTTCAAATTCACGGGCTGCGCAGCTTTCGGTGCGCACGGCAATTCCTACAGAGTCTGCGGTCAGAAGGGTCAGATTGAAAATCTGAGAGGAACAGACGAGAAAATTATGCTCAGATACAATTCCTGGCAGATTCCCGAGGGTATGGAGGAGGTCAACTGCTACACACCCGAATGGAGCGTTGACGAAAAAGAGCTTGCCGAGGCGGCAGGTCACGGCGGCAGCGACTTTTTTGTGATAAAAGAATTTTTCGACTGCATCAGGGAAAACAGAAAGCCTGTTTTTGACGAATATTTTGCAACAGCAATGGCTTCCGTTGCGATTCTCGGTCATCGCAGTCTGCTTGAAAAGGGCGTGCCTTACGATATCCCCGATTTCAGGAATGAAGAGGACTGCAAAAAATGGGAGAATGATTTCACAACTCCGTTCCCGATTAACGGCAAAGAGCCTGATATTCCCTGCTGTTCAAATCCCGATTACCGTCCCCGTCCCGACCAGATTGAAGCCTATAAAAAGCTTTCGGGCGAAACGGATAAATAAAATGGAGTAAAAAGGCGAAAATATACTTGCAATTTTTGGTGTCTTGATTTATAATCCTATACGGTAAAATAAAAACGCTATAATGGCGGAGAATGTGTTTTAAGAAAGGAAGGACATTCAAAATGGGTATCTTAAATGATATTTTCGGCAATCTTGCAAACACCCAGCCCGAGCAGGTAATTATGTGGATTATCGGCGGCGTGCTGATTTTCCTCGCAATCAAAAAAGAAATGGAGCCTACGCTCCTCCTGCCTATGGGCTTCGGTGCAATTCTTGTTAACCTGCCTATTCCTCCTGTTGCTCCCGGCGAAGCAGCATCAGGTGTAAGAGGTGTTATTGACTTTCTTTTTGAAATCGGTATCGACAGCCATGAGCTTTTCCCGCTCATTCTTTTCATCGGTATCGGCGCGATGATTGACTTTGAGCCTGTTCTCACAAATCCCAAGCTTATGATTTTCGGTGCGGCGGCTCAGTTCGGTATTTTCTTTACCCTCTGCCTTGCATCGCTCTTCGGCTTTGAGCTTAAGGATGCCGCTTCAATCGCTATCATCGGCGCGGCAGACGGCCCCACATCAATCTTCGTTGCAAATATGCTTAACTCAAACTATACGGCGGCTATTATGGTTGCGCCATATTCATATATGGCGCTCGTTCCCATTGTTCAGCCTCCCATCATCAAGCTTTGCACAACAAAGAAAGAGCGCCTTATCCGTATGAAGAATACGGGCAAAAAGGTTTCAAAGCTCACAAAGATTCTCTTCCCCATCGTTGTTACAATCATCGTTGGTCTTGTTGCACCCGACGCAACAGCACTTATCGGTTTCCTTATGTTCGGCAACCTTATCAGAGAATGCGGCGTGCTTAATTCACTTTCGGAAACAGCACAGAATGTTCTCGCAAACCTTATCACAATCTTCCTCGGCTTCACCATCGCATCAAAGATGGTTGCAGAGGACTTCCTCAGAGTTGAAACACTCCTTATTATGGGCCTCGGTCTTGTTGCATTCATCGTTGACACCTTCGGCGGCATTATGATTGCAAAGATTATGAACCTCTTTGTCAAGAACAAGATCAATCCTATGATCGGTGCTGCAGGTATTTCAGCATTCCCCATGTCCGCAAGAGTTGTTCATAAGATGGGTCTTGCAGAGGATAATCAGAACTTCCTGCTTATGCACTCAATCGGCGTTAACGTTTCGGGTCAGGTTGCTTCGGTTATCGCAGGCGGTCTTATCCTTACACTCGTAGGCGCACTTGTTAAGTAATAGGAGGGGAAAATAATGGATACAACAGTAGTTACAACAGCAGTTGCTGAAGCTGCAAACGATATGCAGTATGTTTTTGCAATAACTCCCGAAAATCTCGCTCAGACCGCGCCTATTATGGGCAAGGGTATGCTTGGTATATTCATCGTAATGGGAATCATCATTCTTTGCGTTACTCTTCTTAATAATCTCGGCTCACCCGACAGAAAAGCAAAGAAGGAAGCAAAGAAAGCAGCAAAGGCTGCTGCTCAGGCTCAGACAGCAAATCAGAATAAATAAATCCAAACCGCCTTGCTCAGCAGGGCGGTTAATTCGTAGGGGCGATTCACGAATCGCCCGTTTTTCTTGCTTGACATCTTTCGGCACAGCGATTACAATTTATTATGTAATAAATATAAGGGAGAAAAAATATGTCCCACAAATCAAATTTAAAAACCAATCCCGATGCCTGTCCGCTTGCAAAGAAGTGCGGCGGCTGTCAGCTCCAGAATATGACCTATGACCGTCAGCTTAAGTGGAAGCAGGCGAGGTGCGAAATTCTGCTGAAAAAATTCGGTAAGGTTGATAAAATAATCGGTATGGAAAATCCGTATCATTACCGCAACAAGGTGCAGGCGGCATTCGGCAGAACAAAAAGCGGCAAAATCATTTCGGGCGTTTATCAGTCGGGCAGCCACAGAATCGTTACGGTGGACAGCTGTATGACCGAGGACGAAATTGCCGATAAAATAATCGTTGATATCCGCAATATGCTGCCAAAGTTCAAAATCTGGACTTATGACGAGGACAGAGGCACGGGATTTCTCCGCCATGTACTCGTGAAAAGAGGGTTTACAAGCGGCGAGGTGATGGTTGTTATCGTCGGCGCAAGCGGATATTTCCCGATGAAAAAGAAATTTACCGCCGCGTTGCTTGAAATGCACCCCGAAATCACAACCGTTGTGCTGAATATCAACCCCAAGGATACAAACCTTGTTCTCGGTGACAGAGAAGAAGTGCTTTTCGGCAACGGATATATTGAGGATACCCTCTGCGGCTGTGTTTTCAGGATTTCGCCCAAGTCGTTTTATCAGATTAATCCCGTGCAGACGGAAAAGCTTTACGGCAAGGCAATGGAGCTTGCCGAGCTTGATAAAAACACAAAGGTGCTTGACGCATATTGCGGAATCGGCACAATCGGACTCGTTGCGGCAAAGACCGCAGGCAATGTTATCGGCGTTGAGCTTAACCCCGATGCAGTCAGGGATGCAATATCAAATGCAAAGCGCAACGACGCGAAAAACGCACGCTTTTACTGCGCCGATGCAGGCGATTTTATGCAGGAGCTTGCGGAAAACGGCGAAAGATTTGATGTTATTTTTATGGACCCGCCCCGCTCGGGCAGCAGCAAGAAATTCATTGAGTCTCTTACGGTTGCCGCCCCTGAAAGGGTTGTTTATATCTCCTGCAACCCCGAAACCCTCGCAAGAGATTTGCAGATGATAACAAAAAAAGGCTATAAGGTCAGAAAAATCTGCCCCGTGGATATGTTCCCCCACACAAATCATGTGGAGACAGTCTGTCTGCTGTCGAGAAAATAACATTAGGAGGAGATTATGGCGAAAGAAATTCACCCAAAAGATACAACAAGAAATATGGCGTATGAACTTTGGATGAAAGCGCCAAATCCGATGGTTA
>JAZQXJ010000037.1:0-42247 GCA_045632815.1 Acutalibacteraceae bacterium
TTCAGCAGTTTTATAACCTGCCGAAACCCCTTGATTTATATTGTTTTATGCGGTCTGCGCTTTTTTTACATCCACTTTTTTTATTTCATTGCGCTGCTGTTCATTACATAATTGAGAACCTGCATTGCATTTTTCTGAAGCTCGCCAAGGGTGATGCCGTCAGGCTTGCCGAGGGTTTTGAGGAGTGTGCCGTCAGGCTTGCGTCTGCCCGTTCTTCCGCCGCCGGGCATAAGCACATTTACACCTGCTCTTACTCTGTAAGCCTGGTCGCAGATTGAGGGGAATTCAGGCGACGCGGATGAGCGCATCCACCAGTCGGTCATAACATTGCCTTTATAACCCCATTCGCCGCGGAGTATTCTCTCGCAGAGTTCGTAGTTGTAGTGACCCCATACACCGTTGATTTTGTTGTATGATGTCATTATATTCTGCGGATTTGCGATTTTTACGCAGATTTCAAAGCCTTTGAGATAGATTTTACGCAGCGCTCTTTCGGAAACTCTTGAATCGTTGTGAGTTCTGTTCGTTTCCTGATTGTTGCAGGCAAAATGTTTGGGGCAAGCGGAAACTCCTGTTTTCTGAACACCTTTAACAAATGCCGCCGCCATAATGCCTGTCAGCAGAGGATCTTCCGAAAAATATTCAAAGTTTCTGCCGCAAAGGGGAGTTCTGTGAATGTTCATACCGGGTGCAAGCAGAATATCTGAGCCGACACGCTTCATTTCAAGACCGACCTGCTCATAAAGATTTTCAATCAGTTCGGGATTCCACGAACTTGCAAGTGCCGTTGCGACGGGCAGGAGAGATGCACCCTCGTTTATTCGGATGCCCGAAGGACCGTCTGTTGTTGTTGCGGCGGGTATGCCTTTGTTTCTCATTGATTCAAGCACGCCGCCGAATGTGCCTGCGTTGCCTGCCGCGCCGAGAGGGCTGTTCATAACATAGTCGCCTCGGCTGATTGCCTCAAGTTCGGTGTTGTCAAGCTGAGCAACAAAATCCTCCATTGTAACCGTGCCGTTTTTAACATCGGCAAGCTTGTATCCTTTATCGCCCGTTTGCGGAATATCTTTGGGAAGATTTGCAAGTATTATTTCTTTAAGGTTGTATTTTGCGGTGGGGACGGTTTCGTAAACCTTTTTGCCGTCAATAACTTTAAGTCTTTCAAATGCACATTCGGGAGCAACCGCCGCTGTCTGGTTGAGCTTGCATATCACTTCACCCATTGCCTGCTCATATGTGCAGCAAAGCGAGGCTGAACGCACATCCGTGCCGAGATAGATATTGTATGTACCTTTTTCGAGGATATATGCAAAAGCTTCTTCGTCATCATATGATGCCATATCAGCAATTTTAAGGGTAAGAGTCAGCTTTTCGCTTTCGCCTGCAAGCAAGGTTTTTGTTTTTGCAAATGCGCCAAGCTCTCTTGCGGGCTTACCCATTCTTCCGCAGGGTGCCTGATAATAAAGCTGAACAACCTCTTTGCCTGCGAAATCGCCGATATTTTTAACATCTGCGCTTACGGTGATTTCGCCGTTTTCGCATTTGCACTCAATATTTTCAACGGCAAATTCCGTGTAACCCATACCGAAACCGAACGGATAAATAACTCTGTCCTTTGCAAAGGTTTCAAGTCCTCTGTATCCGACATAAATATCCTCGGTGTAGTTGTTGAATTTTTTTGCGCCGAAATCAGAACTGCCCGGATAATCCTCATAGCTTTTTGCAATTGTATCCGTCAGCTTGCCGCTCGGGAAATTGTCTCCGCAAAGCACATCTGCAATGGCGTTGCCGCTTTCCATACCCATCTGCCAGACATAAAGTATTGCAGAGATTTTATCGCCGTAGGCATCGATTTCCGCCATATCCATTATGCCGCCGCAATTAAGCAGAAGCACAACTTTGCCGAATGCGGATGTAACATTGTCAAGCATCTGCTTTTCGGTGTCGGTCAGATAATAGCTGCCCTTTTCAAGCTTGTTTTCTCTGTCCTCGCCTGCGGACCTGCCGATAGCAACAACCGCTGTGTCGGACATTGAAGCCGCTGTTTTTGCAAGCGAAGCGTCAACAGGCATTTCGTCGTAGCACATAGGCCAGTTGCCCCAGAAGCCGTCGTCAACGGGATTCTGTTCACCCCAGTTGACATATGTTGTTGCGAGCAATTCGTTATATCTGATTTTGCCGTTGTTGCGGATACCTTCCATAAGGCTGACTTTATAGGGTGCTTTAACGTCACCGCCTGAGCCGTAGCCGACATAAAAATAATCGTTCTGCACTCTGCCGAAAACGGAAATAACATTATCTTCCTTAAGGGGCAGGGTGTTGTTATTGTTTTTGAGCATTACAATACCTTCTGCACCGATTTCGCGGCAAAGGCGAATCATTTTTTCATCGGGTACAAAGCTTTTGCCGAGCTGACCGTCGGATGTACCTTGCGATGTGGTTGTTGTAACATAATTGACAACCTTTCCGACAATTTTCATAACTTTCTTTTTCAGGCTCATTCAATCAACCTCCGATAGTGGTTTATGTATAATATCTTATCATACATTACATAATAAAATCAATCCCCGAAGCGAACTTCGGGGATTTTTGTGTGTTATTCAACCCAGGAAATGAATTTGTAGCTGTCAAGCACTCTGAAAAACTGCGCAAGTCTTTCGTAGAGAGGATGAGCTTCTTCGCCGAACTTTGCGTCAACATCAGCCGCAAGGTCGCTTATGCTTTTTTTGCCGTCAATAAGAGGCCATACGAAGCTGCCCGTTTTGTCAAGGTGAATATAGCTGATTTTCGGTCTTTTGAAAAACTTCTGAGCTATTTTGTTAAAAACACCTTTGTTTTCAATTTCAAGGGTAACTATTCCGTTTTCGTCCGTATTCCAGGGAATACCCTCAGGATGAACGGGGATTTTATCAAGATAATTTGTTTCCTGTTTTTTCATATCTTATTTCTTCTTGATCTTCTTCCATACGGAGAATTTGAGGAGTGAAAGAATAACAAGACCGAATACTGCAAGACCTGCAACCTTTGAAACAACGGGTGAAAGGTTGAGATAACCTGAAATGTCGATAACTTTATCAATGCCGAATACAGCAAGAAGTGCAAGAAGAATACCGACAAGACCTTCGCCTGCAATCATACCCGAGCAGAAAAGAATGCCGTCATTTGTGATTCTCTTCTTTTCGTCCTTGTTCTTCTTCATCTTGTCAACAGCAAGTCTGACAAGACCGCCTATCATAATGCAGGCGTTGAGCTGAACGGGCAGATAAACACCGATTGCAAAGGGAAGAACGGGAATGCCGATAAGCTCAACAACAATTGCAATGAATACGCCGATGAAAACAAGACCCCAGGGGAGGTTGTTATCCATAACGCCTTCAATGATCATCTTCATAAGTGTTGCCTGAGGTGCTGCGAGAGCATCTGTGCCGAAGCCCCAAGCGGTGTCGAGAAGATAAAGTGTGCCGCCGATTGCGAGTGCCGCCGCTGTGACACCGATAATTTCACCGATCTGCTGCTTTTTGGGTGTTGCGCCGAGAAGGTAACCGGTTTTGAGGTCCTGGGAGGTATCGCCTGCAATAGCCGCAACAATGCAGATGATTGAGCCGATTGCAATTGCACTTCTCATGCCTTCCGCACCTGTGCTGCCCGTAATCTTGAGGATAACGGTAGCAATGAGCAGAGTTGCGATTGCCATACCCGAAACGGGGTTGTTACTGCTGCCTACAAGACCAACCATTCTCGATGAAACGGTTGCAAAGAAGAAGCCGAAAATAACAACGATTGCAGCGCCGAGAAGTGAAACGGGGATTGCAGGAACAAGCCATACAATAACAGTAAGAACAAGGATTGCGATAAGCACAACCTTCATACTGATGTTCTGGTTTGTGCGATCGTTTCCTGCATCTGAGCCGCCCCTCATACCCTTAACGGCATCTCTGAAGGTGCGAACAATAAGGGGAAGTGACTTGATAAGACTGATGATACCGCCTGCAGCAAGAGCGCCTGCGCCGATATAGCGGATGTATGAACTCCAGATTGCGCTTGCTCCGCCCTGAGCAAACATTTCACCGATGGGCTGAGTGCCGGGGTAAAGGGTAAGTGTTTCACCGAAAAGAACAATGATGGGAATAAGCACAAGCCAGCTGAGTACGCCGCCGCCGAACATATATGATGAAATTCGGGGACCGCAGATGTAACCTACGCTCATAACTGCAGGATAAATCTGTGTTCCGATTTCGCCTGCAAAGCCTTTGATTTTGAATGAAATTTCGCCGGGAACAGCCTTGAGACCGTCAATGATGAGCTTGAAGAATGCTGCAAAGCCCATACCTGCAAAAACGGTTGATGCGTTTGAGCCGCCTTCTTCGCCTGCGAGAAGAACTTCAGCGCAGGCTGTGCCTTCGGGATAGGGGAGAGTGCCGTGTTCCTTAACGATAAGAGCGTTTCTCAGAGGCACCATAAAGAATACACCGAGCAGACCGCCCAGAAGAGCAATGAGTGTGATTTCAATGATGTCAGGCTTGTCCATCTTGCCTTCTTTAGCCCAGAGGAAAAGGGCGGGGAGGGTGAAGATTGCACCTGCGGCGAGGGATTCACCTGCGGAGCCGACTGTCTGAACGATGTTGCTTTCAAGAATTGAGTTTTTGCGCATAACAACCCTGATAACACCCATTGCAATAACTGCGGCAGGGATGGATGCGGAAACTGTCATACCTACTCTCAGACCGAGGTATGCATTTGCTGCGCCGAAAATAACTGCAAGCAGAATACCCATAACAATGGAAGTTACGGTGAATTCAGGTGTGATTTTGCTTGCAGGAATATAAGGCTTGAACTGTTTGTTATCCTGCATATTTTTCTCCTTTATTATTTTATATTCTATACAGATACTCCTTATAATACTAAAAAAACGGATTTTTTGCAATAGGAAAATCAAAGAAAAACAAAAAGAACGCCGAAAACTCAGCGTTCTTTAATAACAGTACATTCTTTTATTCCGTAGTATTCAAAACATCTGACAGCTTGTTCCGTTATAACCTCTCCGCAAACCGCAATGGGCACGGCAGGTGGGCAGGCGACGTTTGCGTGAGCCAGAATTCTGCCTGCGCTCTGATTTGCCGGAATCGTTTCGCAGGGGCTGAATACGGCATTTCTTACCGACATTGCCGCTTCTGAGGGTGAAATCACGGGCGGATTTTCATCTATCGGTGCTTTTTGCTCAATCCATATAAAGACATTGCGAAGCTTATCAAGTCCGTCTCTGCCCGTTTCGGGAGTGAGCATAAAAACAATAAAGTCAGGGTCGCAGAATTCGCAGACAATATTCTGCTTTTTGAAAATATCCGCAAATTCCGTGCCGTAATAACCGTATGCCTTTGTGTTTATAACAATTTTAAGCGGCTCATTTCCGCAAAGGGTAAATCCGTTTGCCGCAAGCTCTTTTTTGAATTCTTTAACATCTTTGCAGAATTCCGAAAGCCTTTTGCGGTAACCGTCGGCAATATATGCGTTTGCTCTGTCAAGAGATTGAAGAATGAGATATGACGGGCTTGTCGAGCCGTAAATCATAAGGGCGTTTTTTGCGTTTTCGGCAAAAAACGGGTCTGCATTTTCTGATATTTGAAGATATGCCCCGCCTGTAAGTACGGGCAAAGTCTTGTGTGCCGAGTCGCAGCACATATCCGCACCGAAATCAATCGGATGCTTTGATTCGGGCAGGAATTTAAGATATGCCCCGTGAGCATTATCAACAAGCAGCAGCATTCCGTGCTTTTTGCAGACTTCGGAAATTGACTTTATATCAACGGTGTTGCCGAGATAATCGGGACTTGTTATGTATATTGCAGTCGGTTTTGTTTCCGCTTTTTTAAGAAAATTCTCAAGGCTTTGTGCTGTAATTCTGCAGGAGAGATAGTTCTCGTTTTCGTCGGAATACAGCCACATCACATCGCAATCCGTCAGCGCAAGAGCGCTCATAAATGCCTTGTGAGCGTTTCTTCCTGCGGCAATCAGCGGAGATTTGCCTTTTGATTTTGCGTGAAGAGTTGCAAGATGCACCATTGCTTTGATGCATTGTGATGAACCTTCCGTTGAATAGAACGTTTTGCATCCGAAAAGTGAGCTTGCATTCTGCTCGCTTTCTTTTATGATTCCGCTTGCTTCGTAAAGACTGTCCGCACCGTCGATTTCGGTTATGTCAAATGTCTCAAAGCCGAGGAGTGCATTGCCCTTGTGACCGGGCATATGCATTCTTTCAGCTTTGTTTTTTGCATATTCATTTACGAAATCACAGATTGGTGTAGTCATTTAATCATCTCCGAATGTTCTTGCAACGGCAACCATAATTGCGCATTCCATTCTCTTTTTGAAAAGTTCACAGCCGTATTTGTAAACACCTTTTACCGAACCTGTTGAATGATATGCATTTGCAGCGCAACCGCCTGAGCAGTAAAGTCTTGCCCAGCATTCACGGCATTCCTGGCGGGTATATACGTTGCAAGCCATAAATTCATCCTGAATTGCGGTGTTTGAAACGCCGTTCCAGATGTCACCGAGCTTGAATTTCTCTTCGCCTACAAACTGGTGGCAGGGATAAAGCTCACCCGTGGGTGTAACCGCCATATATTCAGTACCCGAGCCGCAGCCCGAAATGCGCTTATAAATGCAAGGTCCATCCGTAAGGTCAATCATATAGTGGTAGAATGTAAAAGGTTTGCCTTCCTTGTCACGCTTGAGCATAAGCTCGGCAAGCTTTTCGTATTGCTCCATAACAACGGGCATATCCTCTGCCGTAAGCTCCGAAGGCTCACCCGGAGCGCAGACAACGGGTTCCATACTCAGCTCCGTAAATCCAAGATCGAGCATTTGCTGAATGTCCTTGAGAAAATCGGGGTTTGCGTGAGTAAATGTGCCTCTCATATAGTAGTTTTTGCCGCCTCTTGCTTCAACAAGCTTCTGGAATTTGGGAACGATTTTATCCCAGCTTCCGTTGCCTGCATAGTCAACACGGTAGCGGTCGTGAATTTCTTTTCTGCCGTCAAGGCTGAGAACAACATTGCTCATTTCCTTATTGGCAAAGTCGATAACATCGTCATCAATCAAAACGCCGTTTGTTGTCAGCGTAAAGCGGAAATTCTTGCCGTGTTCCTTTTCAATGCTGCGTGCATACTCAACAAGCTGCTTGACAACATCAAAGTTCATAAGCGGCTCTCCGCCGAAAAAGTCAACTTCAAGGTTGCGGCGGGTGCCTGAATTTTCAATAAGGAAATCAAGCGCGCGTTTGCCGACCTCAAAGCTCATCAGCGCACGATCGCCGTGGTATTTGCCCTGGCTTGCAAAGCAGTAGGAGCAGTTGAGGTTGCAGGTGTGAGCAATGTGCATACACAGAGCTTTGACTACTCCTGCCGTTTTCTGCTTGAGATGACCTGCCATAGGCTCAAAGGTTTCGGGCGCAAAAAGCTTGCCTGCATCCTTTAATTCGCAGATCTGCTCATAACATTCCTCAATATCCGAAGCGGGAATATCCGCATATTTTCCGCTCATTTCCGCGAGAATTTCTTCCTTGCTTTTCTGCTCGAATATTTCAATTATATCATAAGCAATCTCGTCCACAATGTGAACAGAGCCTGAGCATATATCAAGAACGATGTTATATCCGTTAAGTTTATACTGGTGTATCATAAGTTCTCCTCACAGAAAATGCCGCCAATGAAGGCGGCATTTCAGTAATTATAATTACTTGCTTTCTTTGCTTGTGCTTTCACACTGCTGGTTAGCAATACCGCAGCTTGTTTTGCAAGCTGACTGGCAGGATGTCTGGCATTCGCCGCAGCCACCGTTCTTAGCGCTGTCACAAAGATTGCGTGTTTCAAGAGTCTTGATGTGTTTCATTGGTGTAACCTCCGTCAAATTTTATAGTATAAATGATATCACATTATAAAATCAAAGTCAATATATTAAATAAATTAATCTTCTATTGCTGCTTTGCGTGAGTTGATTTTTCTGAATATTTCCGTGTCAAACTTGGGTGTGCGGTCATAGTAATAAAGTCCGTTCTGCTCCTGCTCAATATCGTAAAGCTGAGTGTAGCAAAGACCGAAGATTGCTTCGTTGTCAAGAAGAATATCTGTCAGACCCTTATAACGGTCGATAAATTCTTCTTCTGTTTTCGGTGCGTTTCCGTAGCCCCAGGCATCGCCTCTGTCGCCCCTTGACCACTGCAGACCGCCGTATTCGCTTACGAATGTGATACCGCCGTCAAAGGTCTGTCTGTCAGGGAAATAGCCGTACATTTTGCCTTCACTTACAAGATTTTCATAGTGACTTGCAAAAACTGCAACATCCTGCTCATAATCGTGAACGTCAAAAATATCGGTTTCAACATGATAGTGACCGCTTGTGTCAATGCAGGGACGGGTTTCGTCAAGAAGCTTTGTTGTTCTGTATATGATTCTGAGAACATCGTCACGCTGTTTTCTTCCGTTGATATCCCAGGTTTCATTGAAGGGACACCAGCCGATGATTGAAGGATGGTTGAAATCTCTTTCAACGCATTCGCACCATTCGGGGAGCATAGCGGCGAGTGAGAGTGAATTTGACCAGTCGAGACCCCAGTTGCCGTATTCGCCCCAAACAATGTAGCCGAGTTTGTCGCAATGATAGAGGAATCTCTTTTCAAATACTTTTTCGTGAAGTCTTGCGCCGTTAAAACCGACTGCAAGTGAAATTTCGATGTCTTTTTTCAGGTCTGCATCCGTGGGAGCGGTGTAGATGCCGTCAGCGTAGAAGCCCTGATCGAGAACAAGCCTCTGGAAAACGGATTTGCCGTTGATAAGAAATTTAAGTCCGTCAAGCTTTACATTTCTGAGACCGAAATAGCTCTTGATTTTATCCTCACCGAATGTCAGCTCAAGGTCATAGAGTCTGCCGCAGCCAACCTCCCAGAGATGAATTTCATCAAGCTTGATTTCGCCCGTTACGGTTGAACTTGCAGTCTTTGTAAAGCTGCCCATAGGCTTGCCTTCGTATGACGCTGATGCGGTGAATTCGCCGTTACCCTCAACAACGGCGGAAATTGCGATAACACCGTTCTGATAGTCGGGGAAAAGCTTGAAGCTCTTTATGTATGAAACGGGAACAAATTCAAGCCATACTGTCTGCCAGATACCCGTTGTTCTTGTGTAGTCACAGCCGTGAGATTTGAGTTCTTCGCTCTGCTTGCCTCTGGGAACAAGGGGATTTCTTACATCGTCAACAGCGTGAACGATAAGAGTGTTTTCGCCTTCGGTCAGATATTCAGTAACATCAAATTTGAATGAAGCATAGCCGCCCTTGTGAGTGCCTGCTTTTTTGCCGTTGATGTAAACGGTTGTTTCATAGTCAACTGCGCCGAAATGAAGAATTACTCTGCCTTCAAGCTGATTTGCGGAAACGGTGATGTTTCTTCTGTACCACACGGCAGGAATGAAATCCGTATATTCAATGCCCGAAAGCTTGCTTTCGGGGCAGAAGGGGACAAGTATTTTCTTTTCCCAATCCTTTTTGTCAAGGATACCTGCCTCAAGCTTGCTGTTGCCGAAATCAAATTCAAAATCCCATTCACCGTTGAGATTGAGCCAATCGGCTCTTTCGCATTGAGGGTCGGGATGTTCATATCTGGGAATGTTGTTCATAATAATTCTCCTTATGTTTCAAAAAAATAATCTTCAAGCATTGCCGCAATGCAATGATAAACAGGCAATGTCAATTCCTGAATTTTATAGGTTTCCGTTTCGGGTAATCTTATGCAGATATCGCAAAGTCCGCTCAGCTTGCTTTCTTTACTGCCCGTGATTGCAAGGCTTACAACGCCCGCCGCTTTTGCCGCCTGAGCAGCATAAACCGCATTTTCCGAGTTGCCCGATGTGCTAAGGCAAAGCAGAGCATCGTCTTTCTTTGCATATGCATAAACCTGCTGAGCAAAAACAAGGCTCGGCACAGCATCATTTTCAAATGCAGTCATCAGCGCCGAATGTGAACAGAGCGAAATTGCAGGCAGACCTTTTTGAAGATTGTCGGCAACAAAGCTGTCGGAAAATTTCTCTTTTTCCTCTGCGGAAAGTGGTCTTTTCTTTAAAAAACCTTTCATCAGCTCACCAACAAAATGGTCGCAGTCTGCGGCTGAGCCTCCGTTGCCGCAGCAAAGAATTTTGCCGCCGTTTTTGAGGCTTTGCGCCATAGCCGTGAACGCATTGTAAATATCGTTTTTGCAAATTTCAAGCTCGGGATAGCGCTGAAAAAGCCCGTGAAATAAGTATGCGGTGTTTTCCATATTATTTACCCTCCGCAAAGTCTTTTGCAACGCCTATTGCGGCAAAATCGCCGATTTCGTCACCGAGCATTGCAGGTACTATTTTACAGCATTGTGCGGAAATTTCAAGAGCCTCTTTTTTGATTGTTTCATTCATGCTTTCGGCAAGCAGATGTCCCGAACGCTGATAAATGCTGCCGATAACAATTCGTTCGGGATTGAGTATATCGATAAGAATTGAAACACCAAGTCCGAGTTTTTCGCCGCATCTGCGGTAGATTGCGTTTGCAAGCTTGTCGCCCTTGATTGCGGCATCGGCAATTGTTTTTGCCGTAACATTTTCTCGGGGAATTATGGTTGAGCCGCTGTAAATTGAGAGCATTTTCTTTGCCATCGCCGCAATACCTGCACCGCTGCAAAAGCCCTCGAACGAACCTGCTTTGCCGTAAGCGGCAGGACCGTCGGCGTCAAGCCTGATATGACCGACTTCGCCTGCGGTGCCGCAGGTGCCTGAATAAAGTCTGCCGTCAAGGATAAGCCCTGCACCCATTCCCGTGCCGAAGGTGAGGAATATCATGTTTTTTGTGCCTTTTCCCGCGCCGAACTGCCATTCCGCCAACGCACATGCATCGGCATCGTTCCTTACTTTGCAGGATATGCCCAATTCGTTTCTGACGATATCCGCAAGGGGAACATTATCCCAATCGGGGAGGTTTGGCGGACACATAATAACACCCGTATCGCTGTTGAGAGGACCGCCGCAGCTTACTCCGCAGGCAAGCACATCTTCTGTGGGGATGTTATTGCGGCTCAGAATTTCTTTTGCAGATGAAATAAGCTCGTCAACAATCGCCTGCCATCCGCGCTCAACAAGGGTGTCAAACCTTATTTTATCTTTTATTGAGTTTCCGCTTTTGTCGCTGAGAATAACGGCGCATTTTGTTCCGCCGATGTCAAAACCAAGGTAATATTTCATAAAATACCGCCTTTCATACCGTTTATTATATATTTTTTGTACCGTTTAGTCAATGGAAAGGTAATATTGAGAAAAAATTCGGAAAAATAAAGCAGAAAGGTTGTGGTTACTTGGCGGTTACCCTTGTAAGAACTCTGATTCTTTACGCAATAATTATATGCCTTATCCGACTTATGGGCAAACGGCAGATAGGAGAATTGCAGCCCTCGGAGCTTGTTATAACAATTCTTTTGTCGGAGATTGCGTCAATTCCCATTCAGGACAATAAAATTCCCATTCTCAACTCGATTGTTGCTCTTTTTGCTTTGGTTGCATTTGAAATACTTTCGTCGGTTATTACGCTCAAAAGCCCTGCACTCCGTTCCCGTATGCAGGGGCATCCCGTTATTGTTATCCGCAGCGGAGAGATTGATTATAAAGCGCTGAAAAAACTGCGTATGACGGTCAATGACCTTGTGTGTGCGTTGAGGCAAAAGGATGTTTTCGATATATCGCAGGTTTCTTATGCCATATTTGAAACGAACGGAAAAATCAGCGTTTTGCTGAAACCCGAACACAGAAATTCAACTGCGGCGGACCTTGAAAAATATCCCAAGGATAAGGGTATGCCTTTTGCCGTTATATGCGACGGTGAAATCGCGTTTGATGTTGCGGCTGAATCGGGATATGATGTCACAAAAATAAAAAAGCTTGCAATGATGAGCAAAACACCGATAGAAAAAATCCTGATTATGTGCGTTGATGCCGATGGCATTGCATATATTGCAAGAAAGGAAGATGAGCTTTGAAAAGGGCGGCGGTTGCAATTGTTCTTTTTGCTTTTGCGGTGGGGATTGCGCTGTGGTCGGGTCATCTTTTTGATACCCGTCTGAATTATTTTGAAAATCAGCTTTCACAGCTTCTTGTTTCATCTGAATTTCAGTTGCCCGAAAAAACGGAGAAACTTGCGGAAGATTGGGAAAGATATGCGGATTTTCTGCATTCCGTTTTTATACACGACGGCATCGATGAACTTGAAATCCTGATCACATCTTTGCCGATGACTCTGGAATATTCCGGGAGTGAGGAGCTTTATTCCAAATGCATAGAGGGAATAAATATCATAAAAAATCTGAAATCCTGCGAAAAACTCACTTTTGAAAATGTTTTGTGATATGAACAAGGAAATTTCATAAAAAATATTGTAAATTGTTTTTCTTGGTGATAGAATAAAGACGGAAGGAGAGTGATTCAATGGCAGAATTTTCTATGCTGATTTTTTGGGTTGTACTGCTCATCGTTCTTATTGTGATTGAAGCGGTAACGGCGCAGATGGTGACAATCTGGTTTGCGGCGGGAGCTGTGGCTGCGATAGTTGCGGAATTGCTCGGCGCGCAGGTGTGGCTGCAATGGGTTGTTTTCATTGTTGTATCCGTAATTGCTCTTATTGTCACAAGACCCGTTGTGCGCAAACTTACCAGAACAAGGGTTCAGCCTACCAATGCAGACCGCTGTATAGGTCAGGTTGCCGTTGTTACCGAGGAGATAGACAACATAGCCGCAAAGGGTCGTGTAAGCGTTAACGGCACGGTATGGACTGCGCGTTCATCGGACGGCACGGTTATTGAAAAGGACGAAAAAGTTACGGTCGAAAAAATCGAAGGTGTAAAAGTTATAGTAAAGAAGATTTAAGGAGGAAACATTTATGTGGATTATTTTTGTCATTCTTGCGGTGATTATCATCGCGATAGTTATTGCGAATATCAAAATTGTTCCCCAGTCAAAGGCATATGTTGTTGAAAGACTCGGAACATACAGCGCAACCTGGCAGACGGGTCTTCATATCAAAATTCCGTTCATTGAGAGAATTGCAAAGCAGGTATCGCTCAAGGAACAGATTGTTGATTTTCCGCCTCAGCCCGCTATCACAAAAGATAATGTAACAATGCAGATAGACACCGTTGTGTTTTTCCAGATTACAGACCCCAAGCTTTTCTCATACGGCGTTGAAAGACCTCTTTCCGCTATTGAAAACCTGACGGCAACAACCCTCAGAAACATCATCGGCGAAATGGAGCTTGACCATACGCTCACTTCAAGAGATGTTATCAATGCCAAAATCAGAGGAATTCTTGACGAAGCAACTGACCCCTGGGGTATCAAGGTAAACCGAGTTGAGCTTAAGAATATTCTGCCTCCCAAGGAAATTCAGGATGCGATGGAAAAGCAGATGAAGGCAGAGCGTCAGCGCCGTGAAGCAATCCTCACCGCAGAAGGCGAAAAGGCAAGTAAGATTCTTGTTGCAGAGGGTCAGAAAGAAAGTAAGATTCTTGCTGCAGAGGCAGAAAAGCAGAGTGCAATCCTTGCCGCAGAAGCTATCAGAGAAGCAAAGATAATCGAGGCAGAGGGTGAGGCAGAGGCTATCCGCAGAGTTGAAGAGGCAAGAGCGAATGCAATCGGTCTTATTAATGAAGCCGCACCCGGCGAAGGATATCTAACAATCAAAAAGCTGGAGGCTTTTGAAGCCGCCGCAGACGGTCAGGCAACAAAGCTGATTATTCCCAGCGACCTTCAGAGTCTTGCTGGTCTTGCCGCAAGCGCAAAGGAAATCGTTTCAAACAACTGAGTTGATTAAAGAAAAGCTGTACACAGTTCAATGCTTGTGTACAGCTTTTTTGCTATTTTATTATTTTCCACGCCTCAATAAGCTTTTCAATATTCCATGCGGCATTTGCAGGGCTGGTTGAGGGCAGACATACTGCCTTTATTCCCGTCTGAGGCAAGGTGTATTTGTTGTAATATTTTTCGGCGGTTTTGCCGTTTACATAAATTTTTTCAACAGCGCTGTTTTGTAAGATTATGCTCAGGTCGTTTGCCCTGACATTTTTTATCGTGCTGTCGGCGCTGCCCTCAATTTCACATTCTGCAATAACATCCCAGAGAGCAAGCCCGTTTTCAAGAATAAGATGCTTTTTATCCTCAATTGTTGACGGCTTTTCGTATCCGTAAACCGCCGCAACAACAGCCCAGAATCTGTTCTGCGGATGACCGTAGAAAAACTGCGCTTCCCTTGATTTAACAGACGGAAATGAGCCTAAAATAAGTGCTTTTGAATTCTGATTGAACAGCGGAGGTATGGGGTGAATTATCATTTTTTCTCGTCCTTCACAAACTTCTTGAGGACTTCTTTTATGGGTGTGAATACCGCAAAGGTAACGGCGGAGTTAATGCCTGCCTTGAGCAGATTAAAGGGGATAATTGCAGGGATAAGCATTCCGATAACCGTCTGTGTGCCTGCACCGAGGAATATTCCCGTAAAAACAAGGTTGAGTGGTATCATAACCGCCGTCATCGCAAGCGAGCCGAGCACAAGACCGATAATAAGGCTCAGCGTGTTTTTTTTGCGGCTGTAAATGCCCGATGCAACGAGCACAAGCACGCTTGATGCGATGAAATGCATCACGAAGCCTATCCAGCCGCTTGATGCGCTTACGGTAAGAGCCTGAATAATGCATACCGCAAGCAGAATGATTATGCCCGAAACGGGACCGAGCATCATTGAGCCGATAAGCACGGGGATATCCGCGGCATCGTATTCAAGAAAAGGTGCGGCAGGTATCAGCGGCATTCGCACGGTGTAAACAAGAACAATTGACAGAGCCGTGAGCATTGCCATAATGCAGAGCTTGATAATATTGTTTGACTTTTTCATAAAAAACTCTCCTTTGCTCGGAGTGCCGATGAAAACGAAAAAAGCCCTGCAATAAAGCAGGGCGTAAAATGCAATAACATCAGCATTCTCTTTCATCCGGACTATACCGTCGGTTACGGAATCTCACCGTATCAACACAGCGCTGTGCTCGTGGACTTTACCACCGGTGGGGAATCTCGCCCCGCCCCGAGAATTCATATTTATCTACATTATAAACTTCTGTGCGGATTTGTCAATAAAAAAAGGTGAAATTTAAAGTTTGTAATTTTTATGCATATATGATACAATAAATAATATATGTGAACAAAGCGCCGAAAGGAGATATATATGAATTTCACACCCCTTGGCTCAACAAATTCCCACGAAGGATATTGCCTGATAAAAACCGTTGAAAAAAAGCTTACCGCAAAGGGCGTTCCTTATCTTGATATGACCCTTGCCGACAACAGCGGCGAAATCAACGCTAAGCTGTGGGACTATAAAGAAAGCCCTTCAAATCAGTTCAAAGCATTTGATTTTGTTAAAGTGAGAGGCACTTATGTGCCTTTTAACGATACAATGCAGTTCAGAGTTGAACGCATCCGCCCCGTGCTTCCCGAAGATGATGTTGCTATTGAAGATTATGTACCCTCTGCGGTGCTTACGGGCGAGATTATGCTTGCGGAAATTGAAAAAATCGTTGACTCTTTTGCCGATGGGGAGCTTGAAAAGCTTGTTACCTCCGTTATTGAGCAGTACAGAGAAAAGCTGCTTTATTGGCCCGCCGCAAAGAATCTTCATCACGCTGTCAGAAGCGGTCTTCTTATGCATACGCTCTCGATTCTGAGGCTTGCAAAGTGTGTCTGCTCAATTTACCGCTTCGTCAATTATGATTTACTTTGCGCAGGTGCAATTCTTCACGATATTGCAAAAATCGAGGAGATGCAGGCAACCGAAACGGGCATTGCATCGGAATACACCGTCAAGGGTAATCTGCTCGGTCATCTTGTTATGGGTGCTATCAATATCGACAGAATCGGCAGAACGCTCGGAATAAGCGATGAAACGCTGACCCTTGTTGAGCATATGCTCATTTCCCACCACGGCACACCCGAATTCGGCGCGGCAAAAATGCCGATGTTCATTGAGGCGGAGCTTCTTTCGCAGCTTGACCTTATGGATGCAAGACTTTATGAAATGCACGCGGCTGTTGATGCTGTTGATGAAGGTGCGTTTACACCCCGTCAATGGGCGCTCGAAAACCGTAATCTCTATAATCACGGCAGAGCAGGTAACGGCGGCGTTGAACTTATAAATGAGGAGGAAAACCAATGAGAAATCACGAAGTAACCAAAGTTCAGCCTTTGCTTAAGGAGGACGGAAGCCTCAGAGAGCCGGGCTGGTCAAAGCAGCTTGTTCAGGTTTATGACCGCAACGCAATCAAGGCACCCAAGTTCAGAATCAAGGAATGGGACTATTACCTTGTAATTTCCGCAAAGAACAATTTCGGTGTTGCATTCACAATTTCGGATGACGGCTATATCGGTCTGCAGTCCGTCAGCCTTCTTGATTTTTCAAAGCCCTGGGAGCATACGGAAACCGTTCTCAACGCTCTGCCTATGGGTAAGTTCAAGCTTCCCTCAACAAGCGAAAAGGGCAACACCGTTTATCACGACAAGCGCCTTGATATGGAATTTCAGGTGTCCGAGGGCAAACGCAGAATCGTCTGCAATTTCAAGAATTTCTGCGACGGAAAGCCCTTCAGCTGTGATATAACTCTCGAGCAGCCTCCTATGGATACAATGGTTATCGCAACTCCCTGGAAAGAAAAGAAAACCGCTTTCTACTATAATCAGAAAATCAACTGTATGAGAGCAAGCGGCAAGGCAACCTTTGACGGCAAGGATTATGTTTTTGACCCCTCATCGGATTTCGGCACCCTTGACTGGGGCAGAGGTGTCTGGACCTATGATAACACCTGGTATTGGGGCTCGGGCAATATGGATATTGACGGCCATTCATTCGGCTTCAATATCGGCTACGGCTTCGGCGATACAACAGCCGCAAGCGAAAATATGCTTTTTTATGACGGCAAATGCCATAAGCTTGACGATGTAACATTCAACATCCCCAAGACGGGATATATGGCCCCCTGGACATTCACATCAAGCGACGGCAGATTTGAAATGGAGTTTACCCCCATTCTGGACAGAGCCGCAAAAATAGACATTAAGGTTATCATTACCGATCAGCATCAGGTTTTCGGCAAAATGAACGGCAAGGCAATTCTTGATGACGGCACGGTCATTGAGGTTAAGGATTGTCTCTGCTTTGCTGAGGATGTTCACAATAAATATTAATTGGAGATAAAAATGGATTGGACCGAGATTAAAATTACAGTCAACGCAGATGATGTTGACAGAGCGGGCGATATCGCCCATATGGCGGTGCCGTACGGCATTTATATTGAAGATTACCGCACCCTTGAGCAGGAGGCTTGGGAGATAGCGCGCATTGACCTTATCGATGAAGATTTGCTTGCAAAGGACAGGTCAAAGGGTATTGTGCATATCTATATTTCTCCCGAGGAAAATCCTGCCGAGGCGGTGTCATTCCTTACGGAAAGGCTTGCCGCAGAGGGTATTGAAAGCGAAATTGATGAATCCGTATGCAAAAATGCGGATTGGGAAAACAACTGGAAGAAGTATTTCAAGCCTATGCCTGTTGGCGAAAAGCTTCTTATCCGTCCCATATGGGAGGATGAATTCGAAGCGGGCGACAGAGCTGTTATTCACCTTGAGCCGGGTCTTGCATTTGGCTCGGGTACTCACGACACAACAAGGCTCTGCCTTGAAACCCTTGAAAAATATGCGGAAAAGGGCAAAACCGTGCTTGATGTCGGCTGCGGAAGCGGTATTCTTTCCGTTGCGTGCCTTCTTCTCGGCGCAGACAGCGCAATCGGTGTTGATATTGATGCTCTTGCAGTTAAAACCGCAAGGGAAAACGGCAAAACCAACGGCTTCGATGAGCCTGAATTCACCGTGCTTCAGGGGTCAACAACCGATAAGGTAACGGGCAAATTCGATATTATCGCCGCCAATATTGTTGCGGATATAATCATCGGTCTTTGCACCAATGTAAAAGACTATATGAATCCCGATGCAGTGTTTATCACTTCGGGTATCATTGAGCCGAGGGAAAATGATGTGCTTGCCGCATTTGAGGCAAACGGTCTTGAGGTTATTGCACGCCACGAAAGCGGCGGATGGCTCTGTTTTGAAACGAAGGTGGCAAAATGAGCATTCAGCAGGAAATAAAGGATTTTCTTCTTGAAAAGGGCGTTGCAGATGTGGGCTTTTTCAGGGTCGATGACGGCGAGGAAGCCTTACCCTATGGCATCAGCATTGTTGCCCGTCTTTCGGAAAGCATAATTGACGAAATTGAGGATGAGCCGACCCACACTTATTTCAACCATTACCGCAATGTGAATGCGTTTATCGATTCGATGCTTTTGCAGGCTGGAATGTTTCTTCAGCGCAAGGGTTATAAGTACATAACCGTTGCCGCATCGCAGAGCATAAACAAAGACGGTTGGAATTATATGGCGCGCTATTCGCATAAAAAAGGCGCCTGCCTTGCGGGGCTTGGCTCAATCGGCAGAAATTCGCTTTTTCTTCATAACGAATACGGCAGCTATGTGCGATTGGGCACAATCTTCACCGACTGTCCGTTTGAATGTGACAACGAGCTTGCAAAGAGTGTCTGCACGGGCTGCGATATCTGCGTGAAATCTTGCCCTGCACACGCAATTAAGGGCGGAGACTGGACTCCAGACACGCCGAGAGAAGAAATTTTCGACCCCGAAGCCTGCAGTAATTATATGAAATCAAAGTTTCAGAAAATCGGCAGGGGAGCGGTCTGCGGCATATGTATGAAGGTCTGCCCGATGAATAAACCCGTATAATGAGGTGTAATTATGAAAGTTTTTGATATTAAACTCACAAACGAGCTTGCGAATCTTACGGCTTATTTGCCCGATAAATCAAGGGAAATGGGTCATATGGATATCCGCAGGGCGGTGCTTGTTATTCCCGGCGGCGGTTATTCAATGTGCTCCGACAGAGAGGCGGAGCCTCTTGCAATTGAATTTCTTTCAAAGGGATATTCGGCATTCGTGCTTCGATACACCGTAGGCGAGAAATACGATTTCTCAATGCCTATGGCAGATGTTAACGAGGCAATGAAAATCATTTGCGACAATGCAGAGGAATGGAGCATCGATAAGGAGAAAATTGCGGCTATCGGCTTTTCTGCAGGCGGTCATCTTTGCGCTGCACTCTCAACAATGGGCGATATCCGCCCTGCCGCAAGCATCCTTGTTTATCCCTGCATTCTTGAATCAATGAGCAAAATTCTTTGCTTCCCCGTGCCGGGTCTTGATGGTAAGGTTGACGAAAAAACTCCGCCTGCATTCATTGTTTCTGCCTGCGCGGATAACCTTGTGCCTATCGAAAATTCCCTTGCTTATGCATCTGCTCTTGATAAATTCAATATTCCTTTTGAAATGCATATTTATGAAAAGGGATATCACGGATTTTCGCTTGCAAACAATATTGTTTACGGCAAAGCGGAAGCTGATTATTGCGCACATATTGAAGGCTGGTTTGACCTCTGTGCAAAGTGGCTTGATAAAAGGTACGAATAAAAATAACCGATAAGCAGGTGCGATTCACGAATTGCCCGTAAATACACAGTTTTGTAGGGACAGACCGATCACACTAATGTTTTGCATCTGAACGTTGTTGAAACGGGTCCCGAAGCGGGCGATTTTCAGGAGGGTGGCTGGATAGTCAGCGTTGAGGCGGAAAAATCTGCTTTGCCCGATACATATCTTGTTGTTGGAAAAATTAACTGAATTGTAAATGACACCCCTGTGTTTCAAAAACGCAGGGGTGTAAAATTATATATATTGTGAAATATATATAAATATTTGTTGCTTATTTTTGCCTTATGTGTTATTATTAATTAAATAAGGAGGTTTGATACAATGAGCAAATTGACGGAAAAGGTGCAAGCTTTTTTCACAGAGGTAAAAACCCATTGGAACACTCCTGCAGAGGGCAAATACGTGCCTTACAAGGAGTACAAAGACGTTGTTTTTGCCGTAGGAAGTAACTATGCAGGTTCAAAAGTGCTTGAGTACATAGGCTTTTTCTCAGCCTGTTACCTCATTATGCACCACTATAAGTTGCCTTACCTCACGTTCTCCGTTATCGGTATTCTGAATATGCCTCTCGGCTATATTTCAGCGCTGATGTGGTGGTTTGTATGTGATAATCTCGGCTTCCTTCCCAAGAGGACCGAGCGCAAGTTTTATCTTGTCTACGTGCTGATGATGATATTCGGCATATCTACGATATTGTTTGACTATTCACGGCTTTTTGACCAGACCAGTTCATTCATTACATATCTCAACGGTCTTGAGGGTATGAATGCCACAGCTTGCTTCAAAACTTTCGGCACTCACTTCCTTTATACAGGCTGGGTCGGTGCGAGAAATATTTTCTGGCGCAAAAAGCTTCTTCCCAAATACGGCAGATACAAGTACTCACTCTACTGTGACGTTATTCCCAAGTGTATAATGGTTATCCTTATCGGCTGGCTTCCCGTTTACAACATCCCCGATGTTGCAACAAGAGTCTGGGTTGCCAATCTTCTGTTTGCAACTTACAACGTATTCGGATTTGCCAATAACCTTGAAACCTGCACAAGAAGCATCAGCCCCAATCTTCAGGAAAGAATTCTTGTGCGCAGCTATCCCGTTAAAATTTCTCATTTCTTCAATACGATAGTCGGCATCATTATGCCTGCAGCCATCGGTATGCTCAGATATGAGTGGGCTGATATCAATGTTTACAGATATGTTATCCCCATCACATTCTGCACTCTTGCCGCATTCACAATGATTTTTGCAGGCAGAATCAAGGAAAGAATTCCTCAGCCTCCCGTTGAAAAGAAAGTTCAGATCAAATTCTGGGACGGTATGTTCGGTGTTCTTCATAATAAATATCTGCTCATCAACACCATAAAAGATCTTATTGACTCTCTCGGCAACGGTATGCTTCCGTTTGTAACGATTCTTTATTTCTACACATTCCGCCTCAGCGGTCTGCCCTACAGCCTTATTGTTATGCTCATTTCATTTGCAGGCACACCGCCCGATCTCCTTTCTCCCTATTTCCTCAAGAGATTTTCGTATAAGCAGATTATGATTTTCTATCAGCTTACGAGAGCAATCGGTAACGCACTTATTGCGGCAGCAATGTGGTTCTGCGGCGATAATGTCAACCTTTGCGGTGTAATCTGCGTTGTTGTTCTGTTCTTTATGGAAATGACAAAGACTGTTCCCACAACAGCAGGTCACGATATGAATGTCCGTATCGGCGACTATCAGATGTATCTTTCGGGCGAGCGCCTTGAAAGCTTTGCAGGTGTTTTCGGCTGGTTTACGGGTCCCATAACTTCATTTGTGGGTCTTCTTATTCCTCTTATGCTTCTCAAATACGGCTTCAACAGCAACTGGGATGTTCTGTATATTGACGATTCAAGACGCAATATAATTGTTATTCCCATTATTGTTGACGTTATCGGATTCTTACTTATGACAATTCCTTACCTTTTCTGGGATTACGACAGCAAGAAGCAGAATATGGTTATGGAAGTTCTCAAGCGCCGCGCAGAGGTTACTGAAAAGAAAGCGGCAGAAGAAGGCGAAACCGTATCAGGCGGCTATATCGGTTGATTGGAGGTGAAACGGTATGAGTAAAAAAGAAAAGAAAAATCAGGTTGAAGAACCTATTCAGCTCAATATTCCCGAAGATGAAATATGGACTTATCAGGTAGAAGGTCTTGCAGCGCCCCATATCAACAAGCCCTACAAGCATTTCGGCTTGAAGAAAGTTATTTTTGCGATTGTTATCGTTATTGCCGTTTCGCTTTCCTGTTATTTCAGCGTAAGAACTGTTCAGAAGGATACCTTTGAATACGAACAGACTCAGGCAGGCTATGAACTGACAAAATTCAGCAATACGGGTTATATAACAGAGCTTGATATCGATTATGTATCAACCATTGAATATGATAAAAACAATGCTGATGTCAACACGAATTTCATTATCAAAAAAGATGAAACAAAGAAGGTTACATCAGTCGGTGCATATACTCTCAACTGCGATGAAAAGATAAAGGTCATCAATATCGGTGCGGATGTTGATTTTGTTGATCCCAAGGCATTTTATTCCTGCTGGGCGCTTCAGCAGATTGAGGTTGACGAAAACAACCCCAATTACTGCGATGTTGACGGTGTTCTTTATAACAAAGATAAAACCGAAATCATCTGCCGCCCCTGTGACCACGACACATATCTTGCCGAAAAGTACGGCTACGCAAAATATGATGAAAACGGCTACAGAATCGAGCCTGCCGCAGAGGATGCAAACTATGAGCAGTATGTAAACGATGTTCTTACATTCGTTATTCCCTCATCGGTCAAGAAAATCGGTCAGCTTTGCTTTAACTATGCAAATATGAAAACCGTGTATATTCCCGAGGGTGTAACCGTAATTGAAACGCTCGGTTTCTTTGAAATTCCCTTGCTTGAGAATGTTTACAGCTACAAGCCTGCCGCAGAGGTAACGGATTCTCATTTCACATCTCAGGCGGCTCTTGGCGAGATATATAACTCACTTCCCGAAGGACTTGAATATATCGGCTCGGATGCTTTCAGCTACAATCAGGCTATGAACTATGTTTATATTCCTGCAAGTGTAACCTATATCGGTCACCACGCATTCTGGGATACCGTCTATAAGGAAGGCGATGAGCTTAAGGGTGTTTCGGTAATCAATGTTGCCTGCACAGAGGAAGAGTTTGATTCTGTTGAAACAGGTGACAATTGGCGTCCGCAGTATGACTATATGCTTTTCAAAAAGAGCATCAGCGTCAATTACGGTGCAGAAAGAACAAAATAAAAATCAGCTCCGATTGCATTATGCAGTCGGAGCTTTTTGCTGTTTTAATGTATACAAACCCATTGAATTATGTTATTATATATTTAATACAGCAGAAAGGGTTACGGATATGACACAAAAAGAAAAAATGACATCGGGGGATTTATATTTGCCCAACGATGAAGCAATAATGGAAGAACAGCTTAAATGCCTTGACAGACTCTATGATTTCAATCAGACAAGACCAACAGAACTTGATAAGCGTGAGATGATGCTTAAAGATATGTTTGCCGAAATCGGCGAAAACTGCTATATTGAGCCTCCTCTGCATGCAAACTGGGGCGGAAAGCATTGCCACTTTGGCAAGGGCGTTTATGCCAATTTCAACCTTACGCTTGTTGACGATACCCATATCTATGTAGGTGATTACACAATGTTCGGTCCGAATGTTGTGGTTGCAACGGCGGGTCATCCTATTCTGCCCGAGCTGCGTGAAAAAGCTTATCAGTATAATTTCCCTGTGAGTATAGGCAGGAATTGTTGGATCGGCGCAGGCGTTGTCATTGTACCGGGCATCACAATCGGCGATAATGTTGTTATCGGTGCAGGCAGCGTTGTGACTAAGGATATTCCGTCAAATGTTATTGCAGTCGGCAATCCGTGCAAGGTGCTTCGTGAAGTCAATGAGCATGACAGAGAATTTTATTTCAAAGGCAGAAAAATAGATTGGAAAAATCTTTGAATTCTGCATAAATATTCGATTTTTGTTGCAATTTATTGTATAATACTGTATAATATTATGCAAATTCCAAATGTAAAGAAGTGTTTTTATGAGTATGATTTTTGAAAGAAAGCTGCCAATTCCCGTAGAGGTAAAGGAGCAGTATCCTCTTACATATGATCTTGAGGCTGTTGTAAAAAACAGAGCAAGCGAGATAAGAGATATTTTTACGGGCAAAAGCGACAAGCTTGTGCTTGTTATCGGCCCTTGCTCGGCGGATAATGAGGACAGCGTTATTGATTATATTTCACGCCTTCGCACCGTGCAGGACAAGGTGAGCGACAAAATTTTTATCATTCCCCGTATTTATACCAACAAGCCCAGAACAACGGGTGACGGCTACAAGGGAATGCTTCATCAGCCCAACCCCAACGAAAATCCCGATATGTATAAGGGCATCGTTGCTATCAGAGAGCTTCATATGAGAGCGCTTAAGGAAACGGGATTTTCTTGTGCGGATGAAATGCTTTATCCCGAAAATTACAGATATCTCAGCGATATTCTTGCCTATGTTGCAATCGGCGCACGCTCGGTTGAAAATCAGCAGCACAGACTCACATCGAGCGGTCTTGATATCCCTGTTGGTATGAAAAACCCCACAAGCGGCGATATTTCCGTTATGATGAATTCCATTACAGCTGCCCAGCATAAGCATACATTTATTTATCGCGGATGGGAAGTTCATTCCGAGGGAAATCCTCAGGCACACGCAATTCTCAGAGGCTATGTCAACAAACACGGTCAGTCATTACCCAATTATCATTATGAGGACCTTGTTCATCTTGCAGAGATTTATGCAAACAGCGACCTTGCAAATCCCGGTGTAATCGTTGACACAAACCACGCAAATTCGGGCAAGAAATATCTTGAACAGATAAGAATTGCAAAGGAAGTGCTTCACAGCTGCCGCCACGATGCAGATGTCAAAAAGCTTGTCAAGGGCTTTATGATTGAAAGCTATATTGAAGACGGTGCGCAGAAAATCGGCGAATGTATTTACGGCAAGTCGATTACCGACCCCTGCCTCGGATGGGAAAAGACGGAAAGACTTATTTACGACCTTGCAGATTTACTTTAAATCAAAAGATCCTTTTTATCAGGCATAAAAAGGGTCTTTTTTCAAAGAGGCTGATTTATGGATAACAGAGAATGGTTTAAAAGTGCGGGTTACGGAATGATGGCTCATTGGGGGCTGTATTCGTTGCTTGGCGGCGAATGGCGGGGCAAACGGGTGCGTGATTATGCCGAATGGATTCAGAGCTGGCTTGCAATTCCCAATGCGGAGTATTCAAAGCTTGCCGATGTTTTTAATCCCGTTTATTTCAATGCGGATGAATGGATACGCCTTGCCCGTGACAGCGGAATGAAATATTTTGTTTTTACCTCAAAACATCACGATGGCTTTGCAATGTTCAAATCCGCGGACCCGTTCAATATTGTTGATGCAACGCCGTTTGGCAGAGATGTTACGGCAGAGCTTGCAGAGGCTTGTTACAAATACGGGCTTAAATTCGGGCTTTATTATTCGCAGGAGCTTGACTGGCATCATCCTCACGGCGGCGGATACACAAATCTCAGCGGCTGCTCAGGCTCTTCGTGGGATAATAACTGGGATTTTCCCGATAGAGCAGGCAAGGATTTCTCAATCTGCTTTGAAGAAAAAATGAAACCGCAGGTCAAGGAAATTCTTACAGGCTACGGCGATTTGTGCCTTATCTGGTTTGATGTTCCGCATACAATCACCAAGGAACAGAGCCTTGAACTCAATCGGCTTGTTAAGCAATATCAGCCCGATTGCCTTATTAATTCACGAATCGGCAACGGTGCATATGACTATGTTTCTCTCGGAGACAATGAGTATCCCACCGAATTCAAAGTCAGCGAAAACTCAGACCCCAACAGCATTGACGGCATAAAATATTCGCCTTACGGGCTTTATGAAACTGCAGGCACGCTCAACAGCTCGTGGGGATATAAATATTACGATCAGAATTGGATTACTCCCGAAGAAATTGCAGAGAGAAAAAAACGCCTCAATTCAATGGGGATAAATTATCTTCTCAATGTCGGACCCGACGGCTTGGGACGGATTCCTTCTTTTTCTCAGGAGGCTTTGCTGAATGCCGCAAAACTGTAAGATGTAATTGACACCGACTGCTTAAAATGATATATTTATAAAAAATAATATGGAGTGATTATATATGTACGAAAACAATTGGGAATCCCTTAATAAACGTCCCGTGCCTGAATGGTTCAGCGATGCAAAATTCGGCATTTTTATTCATTGGGGACTTTATTCTGTGCCTGCTTTTACAAGAAAAGGCGATTATGCCGAATGGTATATGAGACAGATTGAAGAAGATACCGAAGCCCGTGCTTTCCATAACCGCGTTTACGGCGAGAATACAAAGTATGAGGATTTTGTAAGCGGTTTCAAAGCTGAGCTGTTTGATGCGAAAAAATGGGCAGAGCTTTTCAAGAAAAGCGGTGCAAAATATATGAACATCGTTTCAAAGCATCACGACGGCTATTGCCTT
The DNA here is from genome assembly GCA_045632815.1 of Acutalibacteraceae bacterium. Lineage (GTDB taxonomy): Bacteria > Bacillota > Clostridia > Oscillospirales > Acutalibacteraceae > CAG-177. The sequence goes on from JAZQXJ010000037.1 coordinate 26,262, forward strand.
TATAAATCCGATTATGCATGGAACTGGAACAGCGTTGATGTCGGTCCTCACAGAGATTTCCTTCAGGAGCTTAAGGATGCACTTGAGGGAACGGGCGTGCGTTTCGGCGTTTATCATTCCGTTTATGAATGGTTCCATCCCACCTATCTCAAAAATCCCGAGCAGTACGCTCTGGAGCATCTTATTCCCATGCTTAAGGAGCTTGTTGAAAAATATCAGCCCAACACTCTGTTCACCGACGGCGAATGGGAGCATCCCTCATCGGTTTGGCATTCAACCGAATTCCTGCAGTGGCTTTATAACGAATCAAGCGTAAAGGATATAATCGTTCCCAATGACCGCTGGGGCAAGGAAACGAGAGGTCATCTCGGCGGAAATTTCACAACGGAATACGGCTACATTGAGGCAAATAAAAAGATTGAGGATATCGAGCTTGACCGTCCATTTGAGGAATGCCGAGGCATAGGCCGTTCATTCGGCTTCAACCGTAACGAGGAGCTTGCCGATTATCTGAGCGCAAAGGAGCTTCTTGAAACTCTTTGCGACCTTGTTTCAAAAGGCGGCAACTTCCTGCTTAATATCGGACCTGCAGCGGACGGCACAATTCCCGTTATTATGGAAGAAAGACTTCTTCAGATGGGTGACTGGCTCCGTGTCAACGGCGATGCAATCTACGGCACACGCCTTTATTCAAAGGCAAGTCAGAGCGGTGTTTATTACACCAAAAAGGGCGATGATGTTTATGCAATCATCAACCGTTTCCCCTTCGGCTCGCAAGTGCTTGAGCTTGTTGATTATGACCCTGCACTCAAAGCAAGCCTTCTCGGCAGCGAGGCAGAGCTTGAAATTGTAAACAATAACGGCAAGGCTGAGGTCGTTTTTCCTGCAATCAACCCCGATACCGTTGACAGCAACTGGCTCTACACAATCAGGCTTTCAAAATAATTGTAGACATACGGTAAAGTTTGTGATAAACTGAAATTACCAAATAATAACGAGGTGTTCGGAATGAAAAAAATAATCAGCATTGCACTTGTTATTTGCCTTGCGCTTGTTCTTTTTGCAGGCTGCGGTTCAAATGAGGATAAGATTATCGGTACTTGGAAAGGCTCCGTCAATACAGGCATTCTCAACACATCCGTTAATGTTGAATATACATTCAATGAGGACGGAACAGGCAGTATGCCCGTGTTGAAATCAAGCGTCGGCATCGATGTCAATTTCACATACACAATTGAAGAAGATTTGCTTACAATTGTTACCGATGCATCAATTCTTTCGCAGACCAAGGTTTATGCAATGGCATTTGAGGGAGATACCCTTATCCTTACAGATGAGGATAACGAGAAAATGATTCTTACAAGAGTTGAAGAATAATTCAGAACGGGCTGTCCGAAAGGATAGCCCGTTTTTATCGAAAAAAATTAACGGCTCTGTTGGGTGACCCTTCATAACGAAGTTAAATTTCTTGTGAAAGGTCGCTCTTAAAGAGCCGTTTTTTTGCATATTGAGCATATGTAATTTTTATCAATTTCAATGAAAGCGAATTTAAAGTTTTCTTCAGAGCAGTGGATTTTATCTCCGTCAACTGTGAAAGAAACATCTTTGATATCTTCGCCCAGACCCGTTCCGATGCATTTGAAATAGGCTTCTTTGAGTGTCCATATTTCAAAAAATCCGTTTTCGGCGATACGGATATAATCCGCTTCGCTTTCTGTGCAGAATTTTTTATATGCACGGGGATGAACGGTGCGTATTTTTTCAATATCAATGCCTATTTCAGTTTCAGATACGGCGCAGACGGCATAATCGCCGCTGTGGCTTATGCTGAAATGAACGGGCAGATTTTTTGCGTAAGGTTTACCGGTAGGGGAGAGTGCAAAGCGGATTTCCGAAGCATCAACTCCGCAAAATTCCGCAATTGCTTTTCTGCAAACGGCATCGGCACATATGCGCAGCTTTCTTTTCTTTTCGTTTTGCATCTGAACAACCGACGCTTTGCGTTCATCGCTCATTTGCTCAAACCATTCGGCAAGCTGATTGTCGCTGACATCGTTTATGTTGATACTGCGGATTATCATTATAAATTAAAGGGGAAAAAGTTGAGTTCAAGCTCAAAAATTCCAACAACCTTAACCATGAACAGAGCAACCGAAAGACCTACAATGAAGCCGCCGATAATTTCGGGGATTGTATGACCCTCAACCTTTTTGACATCCTCGGCATTGCCGCCGCAAACCTTTGCCTGAATGCGGTTGAATGCATCGGTAAGCCTGCTGACGGGAAGCCTTACCTTAAATGCATCAAACATTGTGATAAATGCAAAAACGCCTGCAACTGCAAAAATATCGGAGTCAAAACCGTTGCGAAGACCTACACAGCCGCAGAGAGATATAACCGTTGCGGTGTGTGAACTGGGCATACCGCCAAGCTTGAAAAGTGTTTCGAGTGTAACCTTTTTTGCTTTGCGGCCCTTCTTTTTATCGATAATATATTTTACGAAATTTATAATAACCTTTATAAGCTGGGCAATAAACCAAGCAATAAGGCAAACAATAAAAATTCTCATTATTTACTCCTTGTAAGATATTCATATATGGATAATGATACAATATTGACTGAAAAAAATCAATAGCTTTTTGTTGAAAAAAAGGGACATTTGTGATAATATGTGTTACGAAATAAAAAGTATTGTAAAAATTTGCAGATATAACGGGGTATTTATTATGAAGAAAAAGCAAGCTATGCCAAACGCAAATCTCCCGACTTACAAAACGATAAAAGAAATCGTTGTTGTCGGCACCGAGAAGGGCGGAGACAAAAAGCAGTATATGTTCCTTGATAAAAATAAAAAGGAATGTGTCAGAAGCTTTAATGAAACCTGGCGTGAAATGAGTGCGCTGGGTACCTGCTTCAATCTCAGAGGTCTCAACGGAAAAAAGAAGATTGCCATTATCGGCGAAAACTGCTTTGAATGGATGATAGCATATTATGCCACTCTTGTCGGCGGCAACATCACCGTGCCGATGGATTGCAAGCTGTCGGAGGAAGACCTTGCAGACCAGCTTATCCGTTGCGGCTGCGATGCTCTTGTTATTACATCAAAGTTTGTTCAGATGGCAGAGAATTTCAAAAAGAATCCCGATATGCCCGAAATGGTTTATTTCAATATCAGCGAAAACTATGAGGATTATCTCAAAGAAGGTCAGGCTGCCATTGATGCCGGCGACACTTCTTTTATCGATGCAGAGGTTAAGCCTGATGACCTTGCTTGTATTGCATATACTTCAGGCACAACCGCAAAGAGCAAGGGAGTTATGCTTACTCATTTCAACATTGCAAGCAACTGTTCGTCTGCGTGCCGCGCGCATACAGGCAAGCACGCTATCGGCTTTCTTCCCCTTAATCATACATATGCGTGGGTAAGTGCGCTGTTTTCGTCATATATTCTTACGGAGTGGGGATATCTTTGCGACGGAATCGGCAACATTCAGGGCGACCTCAAGAAGATAAAGCCTTATAATTTCTCGGGTGTTCCTCTTGTTGTTGAAACAATCTATGACCGTATCTGGAAAACCGCAAGAAAGACGGGCAGAGAGGATATCCTGAAGAAGGGTCTCAAAATCAGCAAGATCCTTATGAAACTCGGCATTGACAGAAGACGCAAGATTTTCAAGACTATTATTGATAACCTCGGCGGAAATCTTAATATGATTGTCTGTGGCGGCGCAAATCTTGACCCGAAATATGAAGAGGGTATGCACGATTTCGGAATCGAAATTTATAACGGCTACGGTATGACCGAATGCTCGCCTGCAATTACCTGCAACAGACCCGGCAAGCGTAAGTACGGCAGCGTAGGTGTTCCTCTTGATTGCTGTGAAATAAAAATCAACAATCCCGATGAGGACGGAGTCGGCGAAATCTATGTAAGAGGCACCAATGTTATGGTGGGCTACTACAATGACCCCGAAGCAACCGCCGCGGCATTTGACGGCGAATGGCTTATCACGGGCGACCACGGCAGAATTGATGAGGACGGCTTCCTCTTTATGGTTGGCAGAAAGAAGAATCTTATCTGTCTTTCAAACGGCAAGAATGTTTCGCCCGAGGAGCTTGAGGACAAGCTTTCAAGAATAGATTATGTCAAGGAAGTTCTTGTTTATGAGGAGGACGGCAAAATAACAGCCGAATTTTTCCTCGATGAAGCGGAATATCCCGATGCAAGGAGCAGAATCAAAGGCGATGTTGATGAGTTCAACCGCAATATGCCCTTGTTCAAGAATATCGGCAAATTCAAGGTTCGTGATGAGGAATTCCCCAAAACAACAACTCTTAAAATTGCAAGAAAATATAATTGACCGAAACGGCTGCAGAGATGCAGCCGTTTTTGCTGTTTTATGACGAAAGATAAAGAGATAATTGCTTGTTTTCGTCACATACGCCGAGAAAAATTTCCTTTGCGCTGCTGTAGCCCTGCTGTTTTATCTGCGTTTCCAGCCATTTTTTATCAAGACCCATACGCTTCAGATTTTCGTCAAGAATTCTTCCGTCCATAATCACTTCCGTAAAAATATGCTCGGTCTGCGGAGTCAGATTCATATCTTCGGGGTTAACGGGTCGTTTTGTGCTGACGGGCAATATCGTAAGCCTGCCGTTGTATTCAAAAACGGCGGTCTGTATATCGTTCAGATTGAAATATCCCTCTTGCCTGCACATAACAAGAAATTCGCTTAAATCAAGCTTGGCTTTTTTCAGGTTTTTGCGGTAAAGCTTACGGTTGTTCATTATTATTGTGGGCGTGCCGTTGATGAATTTGCGCGTTTTCGGCAGCTTGCTTGTTGTCAGCGCAAGGATAACCGTTATTGCTCCGTAAACTACCATTGCGATAAGAGGCTTGAGCGGTTCTTCAAGCTCCGTGGCAAGCTCTGCGGCAATCGAGCCGATTGTGATGCCCGTTATATAATCAAAAAAATCCAGCTGTGACATTTGCTTGTGACCGATAACCTTTGCAATGACAAATAATGCCGCCGCTGATAATAACGATGTTAAAACAACTTTCAGGTTTTCCATACAAATCCTCCGTTTTTAGCATTATTCCCTCTGAAAGCGGAATAATGCTAATCTGCTTTACTGATATTTTCGCATATTGCTCTTTGCGTTGCGATTGTTACGAGAGTATCCCCAAGCTGTACCAGCACGGCGGCGAGAAGCGTAAGCTCTTCGTTGCTGAGTTTGCAGGCAAGTGTGTTTGCAAGGGCGGTAACAGCCGCAGTTAACTCGCAGGAGTTCATATTATCACCCCTGACAACATTCTATGCAGGTTTATTATGCGATGAATCGGCATATTTACTTGAATTTGTCGGCGGATTATATTATAATTATTATGATTTAAAATACTTGTAAAAGGCGGTGGGATTATTGGGAATAAAGTTGCAATTGTTACGGGCGGAAGCTCGGGCATAGGCCGCCATACGGCTGCTGCTCTGCGTGACAGAGGATGCACCGTATATGAGCTGAGCCGCAGAGATATTCCGTCGGAAAATATTATTCATATCAAAACGGATGTAACCGATGAGCAAGCCGTGCTTTCTGCCGTTGAAAAAATTGTTGACATCGAAAAGAAAATAGATATAGTTGTCAACTGCGCAGGCTTTGGCATATCGGGTGCGGTTGAATTTACGCAGGCGGCAGATGCCAGAATGCAGTTTGATGTCAATTTTTTCGGAATGGTTAATGTCAACAAAGCGGTGATACCCGTTATGCGGAAAAATGGCGGAGGCAGAATTGTCAATATCAGCTCTGTTGCCTCTGTTGCGCACATACCGTTCCAGACTTTTTATTCCGCATCAAAGGCGGCAACGGATTCCTACACCTGCGCGCTTGACAACGAACTCAAGCCCTTTGGTATCAGCGTTACCGCTGTTCAGCCAGGCGATATCTGCACGGATTTTACGCAGGCTCGCAAAAAATCTTTTGAAGGCGACGATGTGTATAACGGCAGGATATCGCGAAGTGTTGCAGGTATGGAAAAGGATGAGCAAAAGGGGATGAGTCCTGAATTTGCAGGGCAATATATCGCCAAAATTGCTCTGAAAAAGCGAACAAAGCCCGTTTATTCAATAGGTTGCGGATATAAATTCCTGAGCGTGCTGTGTAAGGTTTTTCCGTGCAGGATAAGGAACTTTGTTATCGGTATGCTTTATGCAAAGTAAATATTGTTTTTGCCTGAAAAATTTTTTATGAGGTGATTTTATGTCTGATAAAAAAATGCTTAAAGTCTACACATCCGTCAGCGGTGCAATTGCCGCCGTATACACCTTATGGATGAGCGTTTTTATGAAATGGGATCAGTTTCCGTATATTATCCCCACGGGTGATGATATGCTTTTATCCGCGGATGATTTCGTTGCGAAATTTGACGGCGTGCTTTTTGAGCCGTTATATGAAAACGCCGCGGTTTATTGGCTGTGGGTTGCTTTTTCCGCAGCATTGCTTTTCCTGTATGCGTATTTTATCAAGAAAATTCTTTTTGCGGAAAAACTTACAAAAGCAATAACTGTTTTCTGTGCGGTTAATCTGATTGCAGGCTTTGCGTTTATTACCTGGTACGGATTTCTGAGCTTTCCCGAGCAGTTCGGCAATATACTTACCGATGTTACTGCAAGTATGCTGGGACTCCGTTACCCGTGGTATTTCAGAATCTGGGGTGTGCTTGCATCGCTTTCAATTTTTACAAACACTCTGTATATGTATCGCAAAAATAATTACAAAGGCAAGGCGGGAGTTATCATCACTTCAATCGGCTGTGCGGCAATTTATGTTACAATCAATGTGCCGTCGGCAGGTCTTGACCTTGTAATGACAGCTCGCTGTCTTGCGCATTGGGCAACGGCGCTTATCTTTGCTTTTCTCGGCGCGGCAGGTGTTATTATCTTCCTTCTCCACAAGTCAAAATGCAAGGAAAAGAAATACATAATCGCAACGGTATTCTTTGTGTTTGTGCTTCTTTTGATGCTTGTGCTTCTCGTTGTTGTCGGCAAGAGTGCGTTTATCGAAAATCTTCCTATGTGGGTTGCGTATGCATTGCTGTTTATAATCAACTTCACAAGCTTCTTCGACAAAAAAGAAATTACACAATAAAATATTAACAACGGGGGTGAATTATCATCCCCGTTGTTTCAGAGGTTGATTTTAGTAATCGAGAGGTGCCAAATGAATGTAATACAGACGATTATTTCTTATCTGGCAATAGCGGCGGCTTTTATTTCTTCGGTTTTTTCTTGCGGAGATTCGTCATTTATACCCTATACAAACGATTATGAAATTCCCGACAGTATCCCCGCATACACCGTGATTTCCACCGAAGAGAAAAACGATTGGAATGCAAAATGGATTTGGAATAAAGAAAATCCGACGGAAGAAAATGTTTGGATGTGCTTTGTCAAAAAAGTAAATCTGGATAAGGTTCCCGCTGAACTTATCGCACATATATCAGCCGATTCGAAATATTGGCTTTATATTAACGGAGAAACCGTTGTTTTTGAGGGAAGCGTAAAACGAGGGCCCGATAAAAACAGCGGCTATTATGACAGTATAGATATCGCTCCTTATCTCAAAGAGGGCGAGAACTCAATTTGCGCTTTGGTGTGGTTCTGGGATAACGAAACGAGCTATTCCTATTGCAGCAGCGGTCAGGGCGGATTCCTTTTTGAAGCCATCGGCGAAGGTGTTACGATAGTTTCAGACAAAAGCTGGAAGGTAAAAAGAAATACCGTTTATGTGAACAGTCCTTTTTATCCGCCTAACTACAGACTTGCCGAATACAGTGTATATTTCGACGCCCGTAAGGATATCGGCGAGTGGACAAACGGTGCTTATGACGTTTCCTCGTGGGAAAACGCAACGGAATATGCCGTTGGCGGCGAGGGTGCATACGGCAGGCTTTATCCGAGAGGAATACCTTTTTGGAAGGATTACGGACTTAAAGATTATGAGAATTCAAAGGATTATGAAAATTATACCGTAAAAAAGCTTTTCGGTGAAAAAATAACCGTTGATATTCCTTACAATGCACAGCTTACTCCATATCTTAAAATAATTGCCCCTGAAGGCAAAAAGATTCGCATAACAACGGAAAACACATTAATCGGCGCAGTTTCAACTACCTATATAACCAAAGAAGGGGAGCAGGAGTTTGAGGCTTTGGGCTGGTTTAACGGAGAGCATATTACCTATAAAATCCCGAGAGGCGTCACGGTTGTTTCTCTGATGTACCGCGAAACGGGATATGACAGCTCATTCAGCGGCGATTTCAAGTGTGATGATGAATTTCTGAATTCACTCTGGCAAAAATCTTTGCGAACTCTTTATGTTACTATGCGTGATAATTTTATGGACTGTCCCGACAGAGAAAGAGCTCAATGGTGGGGTGATGTCACAAGCGAAATGTTTATGACAATGTACTCTATGGACAGTAATTCTTACCTGCTGTATCAAAAAGGTGTGGAGGCAATGCTTTCTCACATTGATGAGTCAAAAGTGCTTCAGACGGTTGTGCCTGTCAGCGGTGATTATTTTGAACTTCCCGTACAGCAGCTTGCGGGAATTGTCGGCTTTCTTACTTACTATGAATACACGGGCGACAAAGCTTTTATCGAAAAGGTTTATGATGCTTCGCTTGATTACCTGAAGCTTTGGGAAATCGGCGAAAATAACCTTGTTGTTCATCGGGGCGGCTCGTGGGATTGGGCCGATTGGGGCAAAAAAGCAGATATGACAGCGATTGAAAATGCCTGGTATTATTATGCTCTTTCTGCCGCAGAGGAGATGGCGGAAATTTCAGGCAGAACGGAAAACCTTTCATTTATTGCCGAAAGAAAAGAGAAAATCGCCAAGGGCTACAAGACACTCTGGACTGAAGACGGTTTTAAGAGTAAAGATGTGAGAAAGCCCGATGACAGAGCAAATGCCCTTGCTGTTTTGTCGGGACTTGCGGAAAATGAACAGTATGAAACAATTGCAAATGTACTGAAAAACACAAAAAATTCAAGCCCGTATATGGAATATTATGTTCTCGAGGCTCTTTGCAAAATCGGGGAATACGAAGCCGCAAAGGAGAGAATCAAGGACAGATATGAAGATATGATGAGCGAGGATTATTCCACTCTGTGGGAATTTTGGGACTCATGGAGAGGCACAAAAAATCACGCTTGGAGTGGCGGACCTCTTGTTATAATGAGCAAGCATTTTGCAGGAATCAAGCCGCTTTCGGCAGGCTGGGAGAAAATCGAAATCAATCCGCAATATGAACTGCAGAGCAGCCTTTCCTGCGTTGTTCCGACAGTTAAAGGATATATCAGGCTTGAGTATCACACGGAAAACGGACAGACGGCTGTAAATCTTGAAACTCCCGAAAATACCGAGGCCGTGCTGTATCTTCCCGAAAATGCCGTTGTAACGGTTAACGGTGTTCAGATGGACGGGAATTCAACGGTAATTTGTGTGAAAAACTGATTTTGTTTTATTTGCCAACAAATATATTTCAACATAACGGAGAATTTATGAGTAAAATTACAGAAATAACGGATTTTCTTGCTCCCGAGCTGGATGTGTATGCACGCTTGAGCGAGGTACAGCTCCTGAACAGAGAATTTCCCGAAAAAGGCTTGTTCATTGCGGAAAGCCCGAAGGTTATTGAACGCGCTCTTGATGCGGGATATGAGCCTGTATCCTGTCTTATGGAGAAAAAGCATATTGAGGGGGAAGGCAGGCAAATTCTTGAAAGAATAAAGGATGTTCCCGTTTTTTGTGCTGAATTTGATGTGCTGACACAGCTGACGGGCTTCAAGCTTACAAGAGGTATGCTTTGCGCTATGAGACGAAAGCCCCTGCCCGATATAAAAGAAATCTGCGAAAACAAAAGAAGAATTGTTATATTGGATAAGGTTATGAATCCGACTAATGTGGGTGCCGTAATACGCTCGGCTGCGGCGCTCGGAATGGATGCGGTTATTCTGACTCAGGGATGTTCCGACCCGCTTTACAGACGCGCCGCAAGAGTCAGTATGGGTACCGTGTTTCAGATTGAATGGACATTTGCGGATGATGACTGTATTGATAAAATAAAGTCTCTCGGATTTAAAACGGTAGCTATGGCGCTGAAGGATAATTCTCTTTCCGTCAATGACCCCGTTCTGACAAGCGAAAAAAAGCTTGCCGTAGTTATGGGAACGGAGGGTGACGGACTTTCCGATAAAACCATATCTGAATGTGATTTCACGGTGAAAATACCGATGCATCACGGCGTTGATTCGCTTAATGTTGCCGCGGCATCTGCGGTTGCATTCTATCAGCTGGGCAACAAACAAAACGATGCCTGAAAAGATTTTTACAATGACGGACTCGAAATGGCAATCATTCTGATGTATACAATTATTTCGTAAAAAACTTATGCAAAAAGCCGGGAGACCTTGATATTCAAGGCTTCCCGGCTTTCGTTCTTTTATTCTTTTGCATATTTTGAAAGCAGTCTGTGGTCATTCATCGGTTTGCAGCAGTCTTTTGTTCTGACCGATGACCATTTTCTTTCAATTTCCTCCGCGGAATCATTGTTGATATCAACAATATTGTTTTCATCATCGGAGCCGACCATAAACCATTCGGAGGTTTTTCCTTTCGCGGTATGACCCTTGTATGTCCAGGTTGTCCAATGATATGAATTCTCATTGAAAAGCTTCAGAATATATTCCCATTCGGCTGTGCCGCGGCACGGAGAAAACTCCCCGACAAACACGGGAACATTGAATCCGCGGCTCGCGTGATGCAAGGTGACCTGCTTGTAGCTTTCGTTGGAATCGTCATAAAGATGATACTGATACATAACATTTTTCCATCCCCGTTCGGAAGGGTGAGGGATATCGTCGGGTGTCCAGATTGCCTCAAGAGTTATGATGTGTTCGCTGTCAACCGCTCTGACCGCATCATAAAGAAGTGAATATACATCGTGGTATTTGCTGTTTACTTTATCCTCGCCCTCATAATCGCACATCGGCTCATTCATAAGGTCATAAGCGGCAACTGTGCCGTTACCTGCAAAATGGCGGGCAATTTCGCTCCACATTTCGCACGCAAGCTTGCGGAAATGCCTGCCTTCTTCCGTTTCATCGTAAAGGCGGCAATGATTGACTCTGCAGCAATGGTGAGCAATGCTCTGATGACCGGGTACACCGTGCATATCGAGTATTACATACATACCCCTTTTGCCGCATTCTTCAACAACCCAATCAAGGCGCGAAAAATCAATTTCGCCGTTTGCTTTACGCTTCCACGTGCCGTTATCATCCGTCTGAAAATTTCTGTACCAGAAAGGCACACGGACACAGTTGAAGCCGAGAGACTGAAGATAATCAAGGTCATCGGCAGTTATGTAGTTATCCTCGCGGATTTTAATAAGGCGGTCTGCCTCTTCCTTGCCGAATCTGTTTTCGAGTGCAGTCACAATATCCCATTGTGCATCTCCGCCTTTGAAAAAACCTTGCCACAATTCATCAAGAAGCCATCCGCCGAGATTTGTTCCCCGCAAAAAGACTTGTTTGCCTTCTGCATTGATTATTTTTTCGCCGTCACAGCGAAGCATACTGAGACTCATATTTAAACCTCCTGATTTGTGAATGTAAATATAAGCGATAAAATTAATCGGCAAGCTTGTATCTTGTAAGATTGGAGCTCTTACGGCGTGCGCCTCTGTCAAGAACGCAGAAAACGGGTTTGCCGTTTTCATCGGCATAAACAGTCATGCCTTCAGCTTCAATTTCTGCACCTACATTTCGAGTGAATAACACCTGAACATTACCGCTTTCAACATCAACGCAGTAAATATGCTTGTTGCCGTCAAGTTCGTCGCAGGACATATAGAGTTTGCCGTCAAACATTTCCGCACCCTGAACTCTGTCTACAGCCTGCGAAAGAGGAACTGTTTTAACAAGCTCCAGAGTATCGAGAGTAAAAACATTGAGAACGGTTGCATTTGTCCATTCGGCGGTGTAAATATAGTTCTTCTCGGCATCCACCGCGCACCACGGAACACCTTCCTTGTGAAGGTCATAGGGGAGGGGATAATATTTACCCGTATATTTCAGCGTTTCGGCATCGTAAAGAACAATGCATGAACGCTCATAATCGGGACCGTCTTCAACAGCTGCATAAACAAATCCGTTGTGATAACTCAGACCGCCGATGTGGTCATATCCCATTTCTTCAAGCTCGTCGGGGATAGCATTTGTGGTGATTCGGAAAATCTCGCCCGTTTCAATGTCAGCCTTGCCAAGATTCTTTTTGCCGCTGAAATAGAAATATTCACCGTCATTTGTAACGCCCTGCGAAGTCATATGATAATCATACAGAACATAGGTGGTTTTTGAGATAACCTCTGCTCCTACGGGTGCAGGGGTATCTTTTTCGTCAGCACCGACAACAAGCAACATAATTGTCGCTATCAGTGCCACGCATTTTTTGAAAATAACATAAATTGTACCGAATGTAGCAGTCATAAAAACATCTCCAATATTTTTTATAATTGTATATTTAAAATAAAAGTATGTCAAATACTTAAAAAACCGATTTGAAAAGAGCGGGGGATAATCACGTAAGAACAAGTCCCGTCAGCAGACCGCCGACAAAGCCTGAAATATGTTCAAAAGCGGTTGCTTTACCCACAAGCATTCCGCCGACGGTGTAAACAGCAAGAATTATAAGTGCTAAAACGGGCAGACCCGAAAACATAACGGTGCCGTTTTTAACGGCAAGCATAACGAAAACGGCAATCAGACCGTAAATTCCCGTTGATGCGCCTTCACCTTCCTGAAGCTTATATACAAATGCCATATACAAGCCTGAAACCAACACGGAGCCGATAAAACACAGCGCGGTTTTTGCCGAGCCGAGCTGAGATTCAACGGCATAGCCGACAATAAGGGTTGCGGTTACGTTTGAGATGATGTGCCACGTTCCTATATGAAGAAGCGATGACGAAGCCAGACGCCAGACTTGTCCCTTTTTGATTTTCTTTTCGGACAGATGCAGAGCGTGATTTATGTAACCTTTGTTGTGTCCTGCCCAGAGTTTTTCTTTGAGCGTTACTGTTTCCGTTTTCGGAATTATTATGAAGTTGTCGAGAATATAAATCAAAATGATAATCGCGCAGAATATTATTGTGAATATCGGCATTTCGGTTGCTCTCCTCAATTATGTTTTTGCAATCACTCTGTTGATTATGAAAACAAATTATATACCCCGCCAAGCAGCTTGTAAAAGCCTACTGCAAGGGGATTGAGAATATCCCAGAACCATTCCTCATAAATAACGGTCCATTTGGTGGGGATTCTGTAAAGATAAAGCAATTCGCAGTCCGAAAGAAGGTTTGTTCCGCCCTCGGAAAACACAACGGCATTCATTTCTTTGAGGTCATCGTGGAACTTTTTGCCCTCGTTCATCCATATATACGGGAACTGACTGCGTGAAAACTCGCTCCTTTTGTTTACGGCTTTCCAGTATCTCCACGAAAGCTCCGACCTGCGGATTTGAGCAAGCTGCTCATCGGTTTCTGCGGCGGCTTTTGCTTTTTCCCAGAGTTCATTGCATTTTTCAATATCTTCATCCGTCATATTGTAAAGTGTGTTTTCGGCGGACTGATAAATCGAAAGATGCTTGCTGTCAGTAATTGCGTGTTCTGTGATTATATCAATAAATTCACGGATATAGCATCCGCCTTCGCCGTAAACGCCGTTAAGATAGCCGTTCATTTCCGCATCATAATCAAGATAAGGATTCTGCATAAGCTTTGAGAGAAGATATGTCCTCATCTCCGCAAATTCGGCATCGCTGTTATCGATATAATAATTGCCTTCTTCATAAATACCCTTGGCGTTGTTCTCGTAGAAAATCTGAACATTTCTCTGGAGTACGCCGAAATTCGGGAACACGCAAAGAGTATTGGCATAGTTATGCACATAATCCCAGATATAAATTCTGTTGCAGATTTTACCCCATTCACGAAGATCGTTCATAAAATCAACATTCTGCTCGCATTTCGGGTCATCAAGGGTATGACCGAAGCAGCATTCAATTGAGCAAAGCCTGACTATGACATCCTCACGGGGCTTCACCTGCGAGGGTGCTTTCCTTGTGTACTGATAAGCAAAGGTATCAAAAACAACATTATCGTAGCCGTGATCCTTTACTCTGCGTGCAATTTCGTTGACAAAGGTTATCATCGTGCCTGACTGCGAGCCGTTTTCATCGTCAACCGCCTTGCAGTTATCGCACATACAGTAATCAAAATTATCGTGCTGAGTGAGCGAAATAATCTGAATATCTGCATCTGGGTTATGTTCGGTTTCAAGAAGCTAAAGCACCTCTGCCGTCACGATATCCTTCACCTTTTCATTTGTAAGGCAAAGCTGATTGGGCGTTCTTTTGCCGTTTCTGAATGCGAAATATTCGGGATGTTCCTCAAAATACATTTCGGATTTGCAGAACTGCGTTGTCAGCGTATGAGCAAAACGGCCGAGGTATTCAACGGCAGTTCCTTGCTCTGCGGTAAAATCTCTGTAAACTCCGCCCGTAAGACCGTTTGCGAGCGAGAATTCAATGTCACGGGAGCTTGCGGTGTCCGTTTCCGTATATTCAAAAAACGGAGTGTATTCAATATTTATATCGGCAGGAACGGTGAGATTGCCGTTTTCGGGAACGATAATCACCTGCGATTCATACCAATGACAGCCGCAGTATTTCTCAAGAAAAGCGTAAACACCGTTTATCGTACCCTTGTTGCCTGCACCGCTGATGATAATTCTTTTGTCGGTTGAGGTGATGACATAGCTTCCGTCGGAATACTCCGAAAAATCTGTTTCGGCTCGGTTAGTTATCCCCACGCAGATTTCATATTCCGCAGAATCGGCATCGGCAACAATTCTGATGCTTTTGCCCGTGATTCTGTCAAGATAATTCTTCAATCTCTGCGCTGCAAAAGCATCCGTTTCGGAAGCATCGGCAGAAACAACAATCACGCTTTCGTAAATCTTGAATCCGTTTTCAGCCGCAAATGCGGAAAAAGGAACAGACAAAGAGATTATCACAGCAAGCACCACACTTAAAATCTTTTTCATTTTCTCACCTGATCGGAATTTATTGTAACAAATATTTTTTCATCGGTCTGTAAACCGTATGTCTTTTGTTTACATAAGAAATTATATTATACTTGTTTTTACTTTTCAATATACAATTATATATTTCAGAAATATATTGAATATTTTATTTCGGATTTAAAAATAACATTGTGAAAATGTTTATGGTGTGATAAAATAGCAATTAAAGATTATGCAAACAAAATAAAGAAGAACAGAGAATAAATTATGGGTAACACAAAGCAAAGACCTTTATGGCAGAAAATTCTGATAATTCTTCTCGGCGGACTTGTTATTTTTGCAGGTGTTGCAGGCGTTATAATCGCACTTGTTAACTTCATAATGCTTGTTACAGGCAAATCAAGAGATTCTCTCGGCTACTGGCTTGTGCTTCACCACATCGGTTTTGCGGGTCTTGTTGCTCTTCCGTTTGCACTTATCAAAGGCAAAAAAGGCACTCTTGTCCGCTTTATCGCAGGTTTCGGAATGCTCGGTCTGTTTGCACTGTTCCACGAAGGCGACCTTGCAAATGACCTTTTTGCAAACAACCTTGAACTCGTTGACTGCGTTGCAGACGGCGGTTTTGCAGGCGGTTTCGCTTGGGGCGCAATGCTCATTCTCTTCACAGCATTCTCCGACCTTTATTACGAATGCAAAAAGAAGTTTGTTGCCGCAACAGCTATTTATCTTGTACCCGTCATCGCAATGCTTGTTGCAATATTCAAAACACTTCCCGAATCAGACACATTTGCGGGTGCACTCAGCACTTTCCTTCCCATCAACAAAGGCAGTGTAAGTCCC
>JAZQXJ010000038.1:0-32252 GCA_045632815.1 Acutalibacteraceae bacterium
CGGAAAAATCGGCAATCTGCAGATTCTGAAGTGCAATGAGTCTGTAGCATCCGTAGGCAAAGCCGCCGCATACGGGAATAAGCTCGCCGAAGAAATCCGCAACAGCCTCAAGCAAGGCTATACGCCAGCCGTATTTTTTGATGACTTCAATATTCTTTTCGATTGCGGAGTCAAATCTTTTTTTGACAACGGAGAAAATTCCCGTTGTTTTGATTTCTTTTGCAAAATCCTTGAGAAGAATGGTGCGCTTTGTGTAGTCCTTCTGTCTCTCGAAAGGGGTCATTGCCGTTTCTTTTTCAAGCTCAACATTGTTTTGCTTTGTGCGGATTGCCATAACAACAACGGGGCAGAGGATGAAAAACAGCAGAAACGGGTCGATTGAAATAAGATATGCCACAAGGAAAATTATGCTTACAACCGAGCCGATTGTCCACGCCGAGCCTTCGATTATTCGCTTGAAGCCGCCTTTTTCAACAACCCAGGTTGCTCTGTTGTAGTTGTCAAAAAAGTCGGGGTTTTCGTAGCAGCCAAGCTCAACCTCCTGAGCCTTTTTGAAAATGAGGCTGTTTATGTAGCTTTCGCATTTGATTTCAAATTTTGTTCTGACGGTATACATATCGATGTAGGCAAAAAGGTCGACAAAAATCTTGCCGAAAACGATGATGCACATTCTGATTGCAAACTCCTTGAATGTGCCGTTGCCCTCGATGATTGAAAGAGCCGTCTGCAGAAACATAACACTTATAACCACGGAATAATATACATTCTCCAGAATGTAAGCCAGATAAATGGTTATCAGCGAAAGGGGAGCGCTTTTCCACGCGCATTTCAGCATAAATGCAGTGTTTCGGAAAATATGCGCTTTTTGTTTTGCTTTCTTTTTCATTTTTGCTTTTCTCCTCAAAAATTGCGTATACACCAAAATTTTACTCTCCATACAGATAAATGTCAAGAATAAATCAGTCAAAACTATCTTATTGCAAATTCTATATTTATGTTATATAATTATTGTGTTTAGATTCAACTTACGGAGGTTATTATGAGAGTTGTAGAAAATATCAATGCACAGTGGTTTTTTTCAAAGGATGCAAAATCCGCACCCGTTTCAATCCCTGCAGGCTGGGATGAGATCAACCTGCCCTACACATGGAACGGCACCGACGGTCAGGACGGCGGCAACGATTATTACAGAGGCACCTGCTTTTTTGCAAAGGAAATCAAAGCGGAAGATATGCCCGAGGGCAAGGAGATTTATGCTCAGTTTGACGGCGTGAACTCATCCTGCGAGGTTTTCTGGAACGGCGAAAAGATTGCCGAGCATCACGGCGGATATTCAACCTTCAGGGCAAAGCTCGGCGAAATAAAGGCGGAGAATATTCTTGCTCTTGCCGTTGACAATTCATCAAATGACAGAGTTTATCCCCAGAATGCGGACTTCACATTCTACGGCGGTATTTACAGAGATGTTACTCTTATCGGAGTGCCTGAAAATCATTTTGACCTTGATTATTACGGCTCACCCTCGATTATGGTTACTCCCGAAATCAAGGGCAAGGATGCCGAGGTCACGATAAAAACATTCATCAAGGATGACGATGACTGCAAGGTTAAATATGAGATTATTGCAGACGGCAATGTTATCGCAACTGCAACGGGCGATGAGGATGACGAGGTT
Organism: Acutalibacteraceae bacterium; assembly: GCA_045632815.1. GTDB lineage: Bacteria > Bacillota > Clostridia > Oscillospirales > Acutalibacteraceae > CAG-177. The sequence goes on from JAZQXJ010000038.1 coordinate 1,676, forward strand.
AAGCTCACAATTGAGAATGTTCACCTCTGGCACGGCAGAAAAGACCCGTATCTCTACACCGCAAAGGCAACTCTTATCAGCGGCGGCGAGGAGCTTGATGTAATAAGCACACGCTTCGGCTGCCGTACCTTTAAGGTTGACCCCGAAAAGGGCTTTTTCCTCAACGGAGAGGAATATCCTCTCAGAGGTGTTTCACGCCATCAGGACAGACCCGAAATCGGCAACGCACTTCTTCCCGAGCATCATAAGGAGGACCTTGACCTCATTCTTGAGGTCGGTGCAACAACGATCAGACTTGCTCACTATCAGCATTCGCAGGTTTTCTATGACCTTTGTGACGAGGCAGGTCTTGTTCTCTGGGCGGAAATTCCCTATATTTCAAGGCATATGCCTAACGGCTACGATAACACCGTCAGCCAGATGAAGGAGCTTATCGTTCAGAATTATAATCACCCCTCAATCGTTGTCTGGGGTCTTTCAAACGAAATCACCATCGCAGGTGCATCCGATCCCGACCTTATCAGAAACCACAAAAAGCTCAATGAACTCTGCCACGAAATGGATAAGACCCGTCTTACCACCATTGCAGCGGTTACGATGTGTTCAATCGATTCGGAATATGTTCATATCAGCGATATTCTTTCATATAACCACTATTTCGGCTGGTACGGCGGCACAACCGATATGAACGGACCGTGGTTTGACGATTTCCGCAAGAAATATCCCAAGAAGGCTATCGGTATCAGCGAATACGGCTGTGAGGCTCTTGATTGGCACACCTCAACCCCCGTTCAGGGCGACTACACCGAGGAATATCAGGCATATTACCACGAGGAACTCATCAAGCAGATTGAGGACAGACCCTATCTCTGGGCAACCCATGTGTGGAATATGTTCGACTTTGCCGCGGATGCCCGTGCAGAGGGCGGCGAAAACGGTATGAACCACAAGGGTCTTGTTACCTTTGACCGTAAATATAAAAAGGACTCATTCTATGCATACAAGGCATGGCTTAATCCCGAGCCGATGGTGCATATCTGCTCAAAGAGATATGTTGACCGCGTTGAGGATGTAACAAAGGTCACCGTTTATTCAAACTGCGCCGAGGTCGAGCTTTTTGCAAACGGCGTAAGCGTGGGCAAGCAGGCAAAGGGCAAGTATCCCTTCTTCTGCTTTGAAGTTAAGAACGAAGGCGAAACAGCCCTTGTTGCAAAAGCAGGCGAGCTTGAAGATACCGCTTCAATCCGCAAGGTTGATAAGCCCAACGAGGCTTACATTATGAAAGAGGAAGGCGCGGTTATCAACTGGTTTGATATCACCACACCCGAAGGCAGATTTTCAATCAATGACACAATCGGCGATATTATGTCAACCTTCGGCGGCAAGATTGCAACGGTTAAAATTCTTCTCAAGCTCAAGAATGCAATGTCCGCAGGCAAGGATAAGAGCGAGAAAAAGGGCGGAGTCGGCTTTGATGTTGCAGGCTTTGAACTGAGCGCAAGTATGCTTAAAAATGTTTACGGTATGGCAAAGGGCTTCACCGTAAAGCGCGTTTTCTCAATGCTCGGCGGCAAATTTACCAAGGAACAGATTCTCGAAATCAACGCAATGCTTAATAAGGTGAAAAAGTCAAAATAATGAAAAAAATGGACAGAAAAACGCTGAAATATTACGCAAGGATGGCGGCGGAAAGCTATGTCAATGACCCCGTGCATTCCTATGCCACAAAGTCCGAGAAAATCCGTAAAAAATATGTTTATCATTTTATGATGGAGCGCCTTGCAACCTCCAACAGAGAAGATATTATTTATTTTGATGAGGAAAACAGAGGGCTTTGCGTGTGGAGAGATGCGCACAATGAATACACGATGTTCGATTTTCTTCTGTGTCCCAACTGGGTTTTCCTTGCGTTTTATTGCGTGAATACTTTTAAAACCCTCAAGGCGTACAGCCACCTTGACTCAAAAGTTTTTGAGAAAAACACCCTGATCATCTCGCCCGTTTTTGTTGATGTTAAGCATCAGGGCAAGGGAATCGCCACAAAGCTGATAAAGCAGGGTATAAACGACCTTGTGCCGCAGGGCTATAAGCTTGGGCTTGAGGCGCAGAATCCCGAAAATGTGGCTTTTTATGAAAAACTGGGTTTCAGAGTTATCAGGCACGATTACTGGAAAAGCGAAAAAATCCATAATTACTATATGGTTTATGATGCCGAGGCATCTGACGAAGGAGAGGTATGAAAATGAAATTTTCGGCAAGAAAAAGTTCAGCATTCATCGCAATTCTGCTTATTGCGGCAATGATATTCGCTGCAGGTTGCGGCGCAAAGGAAACTCCCGTTGAAACAACAACGTCAACAGAGTCTGCGGCAGAAACTCTGCCCGTTGAGGTAACCGAATCTGTTAAGGCAGAGGAAAATCCCGTTCTTGCGGAAACCGAAGCTGTTTCTGAAGAGACAACAGCGGAAACAACAGAAACGGTGCTTCCTCAGACAATTCCCGAAATCGTTGAGCTTTTCAACAAAACCGCAAACAGAATCAAACCCGAGGCTTCAAAGGTTACGAAGAATTCCGAAAGAAGAATTGTTGACAAGGATAAGCTTGTTGTTCCGAAATCACTCGAATCAGCGGCAGACAGCCTTCTCGGCACTTTTATGAAGGATGACACAGACCCTATCGTTTATGCAACAAGGGATGAAATCAATTCCGAATTCCTTGTGCCCGAGCAGAGTTACGTAAGCAAGCTTACGGCAGATGCAGTTAAGTCTGCAACCTGCACGGATAAGGGCGAAACTTATGAAATCAACATCAGACTCAAGGATGAAAAGAATCCTACCGCAGGCAAGGGAGTCGGCGCGGTGTGCGATGTTATCGAGGCATCGGAGGTTGCGGAAAAAGCAAGTTTTGTTGAAGAATTCTCAACTGAATATTATAACTGCGAGGTTACCGTAACCGTTGACAAAGCAAGCGGCAGAGTGATTCACGCGGTTTACAAAACACCCCTTGTGCTCAAGGTCAGAGTGAATATGTTCGGCACTCACAACGGTGAGGTAGGTCTCACTTTCATCAAGGATTACACTATTACATATTGATTTTACAGGAGATAAACTATGAAAAAACCTACTCTTAATTTCGGCAGTTTCAAGCAGTTTGACAAGGTGTTTATCACTTCTGAAAAGGGCGTTGACCCTGCTCAGGTAACTTCCGTTGCATTCTGCGGCGAAAGCCTTTATATTGCTCATTCGGAAGGTGTTTCCGAATATGCGGACGGCAAAATCAAAAAGCTTCCTTTTAATGCATCAAAGCTCTTTTCCGTCGGCGGAAAGCTTTATGCATCCTGCGGCAATGCTCTTGCGGAAATCGTGAAGGGCAAGGCAAAGAAAATTGCCGATTTCAATGCACCCGTTGTTGATATGTCACTCGCTCTTGACGGCTCACTCTGGCTCGTAACAGAGAATGCACTTTATCTCGAAACAAACGGCGAATTCGTAAGAATCGTTGATGTGCCTGAAGATACAGTCTGCCTTGCTGCACTCGATAACAAATCAAAATACGGCGAAACCGTATATATCGGCGCAACATCGGAGGGTCTGCTTTCAATGAAGGGCAAGCGCCGCCATTGGGCGGAAATGACACCCGATATGTCGGGCGTGCTGAGCAAGGATATCAGATGCGCCGCCATTGATGCAATGGGTCACCTCTGGGTAGGCACAAGCGAAGGTCTCAACATTTATGACGGCAGAAATTACTGGTTTAACGGCAACGATTTCTATTCCGTGCCTGACGGCTCATTCAACGATATGTGCTTCACCGCAGACGGCAAGAAATATTTTGCAACAAACACAGGCGTTATCACCCTTACCGAGGGCAAGATTACATATTACTCATACGGTGCGTGGCTTATGCATCCCACGGTAACGCAGCTTGCCGTTTCCGATGAGGGTAAAATCGCCGCAGTCACTCCCGAGGGCATCAGCCTCATTTTCTCAAAGGAAATGACCCTTGAAGAAAAGGCGGCTCATTACGATGCAATGACCGATAAATACTACAACCGCAATGAAGGTTATCATGTCACAAGAGAGCTTCGCAAATACGGCGACCTTGATTCGGGCAGACTTCTCAATTCGGATAATGACGGACTTTTCACGGGTCTTTACTGCGCAAGCCAATGCTTCCGCTATAAGGTAACGGGCGACAAGAAGGCAAAGGAAAACGCAAAGCGTGCGGTTGAAGCAATGATTAAGCTTACCGAGGTTACGGGCAAGGCAGGTTTCACTGCAAGAGCAACAAGATATTCCCACGAGGAGAATTTTGCAACGGGCAACCGTGAAGAATGGCATTTCTGCGAGGATAACCCCGATTGCGAATGGCTGGGCGAAACCTCGAGCGATGAAATGACGGGTCATTACTTTGCTTACGGCATTTATTATGACCTTGTTGCCGATGCAAAGGAAAAAAAGAAGATTGCAAAGGTAGTCAAGACGATAACCGACCATATTATTGAGAACAATTTCCACCTCACCGATGTTGACGGCGTACCCACAACCTGGGCAAACTGGGAGCCCGACCTGCTCAATAACGACGACAGATGGTATTATGAGCGCGGCACAAACTCCCTTGAAATCCTTTCATTCCTCAAAACAACTTATCACGTAACGGGCGATAAAAAGTATGATGATGTTTATGAAATGCTTATCAGAAAGCATCATTATGCAATGAACTGTATGCAGTATAAGGTTGAGGACGGTCACGTTGCCCATATCGACGATCAGCTTGATTTTGTCAATATTTATCCTCTTATTGTTTATACCGACAATGCCGCGCATAAAGAAATTTTCAAGATGGGTCTGACTCATCATTGGGAATACGAAAGGGTTGAGCGTTCACCCTTCTTCAACATCGTTTACGGCGCATTGACGGAGAATTACTGCGACATCGAGAATGCCGCAAAATCACTTTCGGAAATGAATCTTGACCTTATCAGATGGCCTGTTTACAACAGCTACCGCAAGGATATCGTATGGGATACCGAGCAGGAGGCAATGGGTATTCCTCCCCAGCTTAAATATCCCGTTGAGTATTCCGCAAGGGTGCTGGTTCACTATGACGGCAACCCCTTTGTCTGCGATTCGGGCGCGGAAAGATTTGTTGATATCAACAGCAAAACGGTTAACCGCACATCAACTCTGCCCGGCACGGCAGGTGCAAACGGTATGAGAGCGATGATGCCTTATATTTATCTGCTTCCCTATTGGATGGGCAGATACTACGGACTTCTCGGTGATTGATATGGCAGGAATACTTTTAACCTTAAAGAACATAATCAACGGCTTTGTTGCCGCCGCAATGCTTATTCCTATTCTGCTTACAATGGGCGATGCGGGCGACCCGTCAACCCCCGTTGAATATTACCCCGAAAGCACAAATTCACACATAGCCGAATATCTCGACCCCGATCTTGCCGCCCACCGTTCAGGCGCAGGCAATGCGCCGCAGAATACGCTGATGGCGTTTGAAAATGTTGTTGAAAACACGGATTGCATTGATATCCTTGAGTTTGATGTTCAGGTTACCAAGGACGGCGAGCTTGTTCTTCACCACGACCTGACCTATGACGGAACATCAAACGCAACCGAGCTTTACGGCAGAGATTATATTTTCGTTTCCTCGCTTACCCTTGAAGAAGCAATGCAGCTCAATATGGGCGAAAATTTCAAGGGCAACGGTGATTATCCCTACAGAGGTCTGAGAGGGGACGATATTCCCTATAATCTTCATATCGCCACCTGCGACGGAATTATTGACTATGTTGAGGCAAATGCGGATAAGGAATACAAGTATGCCATCGAGGTCAAAAGCATCGGCATAAACGGCAGAAAAGCGGTTGATAAGCTTTATTCAATCATCACCGAGCGCAATCTGCAGGACAGAGTAATCTGGTCAACCTTTGCACCCGATGTTTCGGCTTATATGAAGTCCGAATATCCCGAAATCGCAAGAACGGCAGATGCCATTGAAGCCGTGCAGTTCTATTTCTATTTCAGAATGGGTTGGGATTTGCAGGATGTAAGCCCGTCATATACGGCTTTGCAAATTCCCTACGGCTCAAGCGCCTTTGATAACCTCATCAATCTCGGCACAAGGGAAATGCTGAATTATGCTCATTACAATAATATTGCCGTTCAGTATTGGACAATCAACGATGAGGAGGAGGCAAAAACCCTCACCCTCAACGGTGCGGATTGCATTATAACCGACAATCCCGAAAGGACATATGCCGCCGTACAGGCGTGTAAATAAACAACAAAAAGGACAGCCTCGGCTGTCCTTTTATCATTTCAGTTTCTTTATGTATTCTCTCAACGCATCCCAACAGTTTACGGCAAGATAATCTCCGTCTGTGCGGATTTCAAAGGGTACGGGTGATTTTTCGTCGAGCAGAACGGGAATCATTCCCGCATTTTTTGCGCCCTCAACATCGGGGATTCTTCCGTCGCCGCAATACCAACAGTCAGCGGTGTCAAGCTGTGCATAGCCTGCCGCGGCTGCAAAGATATTCTTTGAAGGCTTTGTGAAAAGCAGGTCTGCGCTTGTAAGATAAAACTCAAAATTCGCCGTTGGAATCCAATGCTTTATTGCCGGTTCAAGGCTTTCGCCACTCATCATATTGTTGCTTATAACCGCCGTGCGTATTCCGCATTTGTCAAGCTCCGCAAGCAGCTCGGGTACTCCGTCAATAACATTTCTTGACGAATTGTAACGGTCAAAAAGCTCTTCTTGCTCGGGCATCGTAAGGCTGATTTTCAGCCCCGTGCGCATTGTTGCGTATTTTATGACGGCGGAGAGAGGAGGGTCAAGTGTAATGCCCGATGCAGACTTTATTCCTTTTACCTCGCTCATATATTCATCCCACAGCGCCGCAAGTGCTTCGCAGGTTGTGATATCGGGATTTTCCGCCGCAAGCCTTAATTTTTCAAAACCGTCGGCAGGGCGGCATTTTCCGTCATTGAAAAGCGTTCCGCCAACATCGAAAAGTATCATTTTCGGTTTTTTTGTGTATGGCATAATTTCACCGCCGATATTATTTTTTCTTGCTTTCTTTTTCTTTGGCTCGTTTGTCGTTGATAATTTTCATATGTTCTTCTGTGACAAGTTCAACTCCGTTTTCCCTTGCCCAGTCCACACAGCCCTTAAGCACAAGGGGCAGGAACACACGGGGAACGGCAAGCACCGTTTTCAGCGCATCGTCTGTGAACTTGATTTTGTCGTCAACTCTGTCTGCGGCATAGCGGACGGATTCAAGCGAAGCCTGCCTCATCTGAAGAAGCTCTGCACGCATACGTCTTTTGCGGTGGAACCAGAAATTCTTGCTGTCACGGTAGCCGTAGTCAACGGGCAGGGCAGGGAAGTCCTTTGCGGTAACGCCATTGATGATAGCATCCTTGTACTTTTTCTTCATAAGTATTTTGTCAACACGCAGAATGAAATGCGCGCCGAATTTGCTTGTGATACCGTTGAAATCGTGATAAGGTCCGTCGTAGCCGTTGAGCTGACCGGGCATATCTTTATCAGCACCGTCAAGCTCTCTCATCCATGTGCATTCAATAACCTCGATGGCATCTGTCATAACCATAGGGCGGATATCATCGGGGTTTTCTTCTTCAAGCATACTTTTTTCAAGCTTGAACTTACATTTCGGCATTTTTTCTTCAGGCTTGTCGCCGGGCCAGGAAAGCTTTACTGCTTCTTTGAAAGTCTTGGGTTTGTCATCAATAAAGTTGAGTGCGCATTTGCCTGTGCGCAGAATGTTCTGGGCTGTGTTTGATGAGTTTCTGCAGCACAGAAGCATTGCGTAGTAATCCTTGCCTGCAACATAGTAAGGCTGAACAAGTGAATAAGGTCCGAGATTGGTTATTCCGTCCTCGCAGAGGGTGCTGATAAGCACGGTAGGCATAGGGAAGAAAAGCGAGGTCTGATAAAAGTTGTCAACAATACGAAGGTTTTCAAAGCTGCTCATAGTATAGGCTCCTTTAAAATTTTTTCTGTCTTAAATGTATCATAAACCGAAAGGAATTTCAATAACCGCTTGACAGAAAGCGGCAATTATTTTATTATATATCTGTGTTGATATATTATATTCAAAAAAGGATGTGTTTTCAATGGATCAACAGTATGAAGCTTTATTTACCCCTTGGAAAATAGGCAATGTTGAAATCAAGAACAGAATCGTTATGTGTCCCATGGGCGGCACCTCTCTGTTCGGTTGGTTTGAGCTTGGCGGTTGCCATTTTGACAAGGAGGCTGCAAAGCTTTTCCTCGAAAGAGCAAACAACAATGTCGGCCTCATCATCCCCGGCATCGCACCTCTTCGTGATACCTTCTGGGGCAAGTGGCTCTGGCAGAATCCCAAGATGTTTGAGGAACTCAAGGTGTTTATGGACGAAATCCATAAGACAGGCGCAAAGCTGTTTGTTCAGCTTACTGCAGGTATGGGTCGTTCATGGGCTATCACCGAGCTTGTTGCTCCTCTTCACAGAAATAAGTTTACCCGCGCTCTCGTGAAGCCTATTCTTGACACTTCACACGAGCTTGCTTCTCCCAGCCCCCAGCCCTCACGCTGGGCGCACGATATCATCTGCCCGGAAATGACAGTTGAGCAGATTCACGAAATCATCGAAGCATTCGCAAAGACTGCAAAGCTTTGCCGCGATGCAGGCGTTGACGGTGTTGAAGTTCACGCTGTTCACGAAGGCTATCTTCTTGACCAGTTCGCAATTGAATTCTTCAATAAGCGTACCGACGAATACGGCGGAAGCTTTGAGAACAGATACCGTTTCGCAGCAGAGGTTGTCAAGGCAATCAAGGCATCCTGCGGCGACGATTATCCCGTTTCACTCCGTTACTCCGTTGAGTCAAAGATGAAGGGCTTCTGCGAAGGCGCAATGCCCGGCGAAGACTACACAGAAGTCGGCAGAGCAATGGAGGAATCCGAAAAGGCTGCAAAGTATCTTCAGGATATGGGCTATGATATGCTCAACGCCGATAACGGTACATATGACTCCTGGTACTGGGCACATCCCCCCATGTATATGCCTCAGAACTGTAACCTTGATGATGTTGCACACATCAAGAAGTTCGTTGATATTCCCGTTGTCTGCGCAGGCCGTATGGAACCCGATGTCGGTGCAAAGGCTGTTGCAGAGGGCAAGATTGACGGTATAGGTGTTGCCCGTCAGTTCCTTACAGACCCCGAATGGATCACAAAGCTCATCGAAGACAGAGTTGAAGAAATCAAGCCTTGCATCTGCTGCCACAGCGCTTGCTTCAACTTCTCATCATCAAAGGGTCACGCAAACACTCAGGACCTTATGGATACAATGGGTCTTTCACGCTGTGCTCTTAACCCCCAGACAATGCAGTCAAAGAAATACAGCATCAAGCCCGCAAAGAAATCAAAGAATGTTGCAATCATCGGCGGCGGTATCGGCGGTATGGAAGCAGCTATTGTCTGCGCAAAGAGAGGCCATACAGTTGACCTTTACGAAAAGTCAGATAAGCTCGGCGGTGTATTCATTGCGGCTGCTGCTCCCTCATTCAAGGAGAAGGACCGTGACCTCATCGCTTGGTATAACCGAGAGGTTAAGAAATACAGCGCAATCACAATTCATATGAACACAGAGGTCAAGGATGTTGCCGCCCTCGGTGCAGACGAAGTTATCGTTGCAACCGGCTCAAAGGCAAGAACAATTCCCGTTCCCGGTGCAGACAAGGCAATCGAGGCTGTTGATTACCTTCTCGGCAACAAGGAAGTCGGCGAAAACGTAACAGTTATCGGCGGCGGTCTTACAGGCTGTGAAATTGCATATGACCTCTATCTTCAGGGCAAGAAGCCCACAATCGTTGAAATGCAGGATGACCTTGTAACAACACCCGGTGTTGCTCTTGCAAACACAAGCTTCCTCCGCGATTTCTTCAAGACAAACAAAGTTCCCGTTCATCTTGAAACAGCTCTTTGCGAAATCAATGACGGCGGCGTAAAGGTTAAGGATAAGGACGGCAAGGTATTTGATATTCCCGCAGATTCAGTTGTAATGTCAGTCGGTTATGTACCCACACCCGTTGCTCCCAAGGGCAAGCATATCCACGTTATCGGCGATGCCGCAAAGGTTGGCAATCTCCGTACCGTTATCTGGGGTGCATGGGATATTGCAATGAAGCTGTAATCCTGAAAATCGCATAACTAAATCAATTCAGAGCGGTGTAATTCCTTTTGAGGAGTTGCACCGCTTTTGCATTTTTTTGTATCTTAATAATTTCTTAGACCGTTTTAATGATTTCTTAAGATTTCAGCCGCAACAAAGTCCCCGAAAAATAACACTAATATAGTGAAAGGCAAAATTTGCCGATATATGCGTATAAAACGAAGGATATCTCGGGGGAGATATCAATAATTTTGATGAAAAGGGGACAAATCAAATGAAACTCGGCAGTAAAATCGAAAATCTGAAAATTATGAGAAATGCAGGCTTGCCCGTACCCGAATTTGAAACTTTTTCCTTTGATGAGCTTGTGCCGTCAAAAGAAAAAATCAGGGCGGCAATGAAGGTAACTCAGGGAAAATCTGTGGCAGAGAAAAGCGCACTTCTCAAGGCGGCGGTGGCGGAAAGCGTTGCCGTGCCTCGCAAAATTGCTCTTGAAGGTGAGCTTTTCTCGGTGCGTTCATCATCGAGCGCGGAGGATTCCGCCGACAACAGCTTTGCAGGTCAGTTTGACACCTTTCTCAATGTAGGCAGAGAGGATATCGCCGCAAAAATAACCGAATGTGTATGCTCGCTTTATAACGAAAACGTGCTTGCGTATATGGAGCAGAAAGGGCTTGATATGAGCCTGCTGAGGATGAATGTTATTGTTCAGCGAATGGTGAATTCCGATGTTTCGGGCATTGTTTTTACGGCAAATCCGCAGGGAATTCTCAACGAAACCGTAATTGTTGCGGGCAGGGGACTCGGCGAAAATGTTGTGTCCGACAGAATTGACACAACCTCCTATTATTACTCCCTGACCGATGATATTTATTACTATGACGGCAAGGAAAATCTGCTTGATGACGCAATGGTGCATCATATCATCGACACATCAAAGGTAATCTGCAGCCACATCGGCAAGTATACGGATATTGAATTTGCGATAGAAAACGGCGAGCTGTTTATTCTTCAGGCAAGACCCATTACTACAATCTCCGATGAAAAGCCCTTGCTTTTTGACAACAGCAACATCGTTGAGAGTTATCCTGGGCTGAGTCTGCCCCTGACCCTTTCGTTTGTTGAGTCGGTTTTTGCAGGTGTTTTCAAGGATGCAGGCCGCAGACTGCTGAAAAACGAAAAGGAGCTTAAGAAGCGCTACAATATTCTTGAAAATACCGTCGGTGTTTCAAACGGCAGGCTCTATTACAACCTTAACAGCTGGTATTCCGCAATCAAATTTTTGCCCTTCAGCAAAAAAATAATTGGAATCTGGCAGGAGCTTGTGGGCGTTAAATATAAGGAATATGATGAAAAGGAGGCAGAGGTAAAGCCGCTCGTAAAGGCTTCAATATACATAAACACACTCACGGAGCTTATCAACACACCTGCCAATATGAAAAAGCTCAACGAGAGTTTTATTGAAATCAAAAATTATGTTTACGGCAGATTCAAGGGGGAAATGACGGCGGCGGAAATCCTTGAGCTTTATGATAAAATTGAGGATAAGCTGCTTTCCTGTTGGGGTATAACGCTGCTTAACGATACCTATGCATTTATCTTCACGGGTCTGCTCAAGGCAAGGCTTAAAAAGAAATATAAGAATCACGAGGAGCTTGCAAATAAATATATTTCAGGCATTTCCAATATCGAGAGTATGAAGCCCGTGAGGGAAATGATTCGCATTGCTGCGGATAAAAACAAAATCTCCGATACGGAGTATCAGAGACGCAGGTCGGAATATATTGATGTTTACGGCGACAGATGCCTTGAGGAGCTTAAGCTTGAAACGGAAACATTTCGCACGAAGCCGCAGCTCTTTGATGCGAAAATCGATGAATTTGCGCAGGATATCGAAAAGCTTATGCCTCTGCTTGAGGACAGAGACAGCGACATAAATCTTAAGAGCGACCCCGTAACGAAATTCCTGAGCAAAAGGTGTATGCTCGGCATCGGCAACCGTGAAATTCAGCGCCTCAACAGAGGCAGAATCTTCGGTATGGTGCGTGAGGCGATGCTCCGTCTGGGCGATATTTATACCCGAAACGGCTGTATTGATGAGCAGAGGGATGTTTTTTATCTCACTCTTGATGAGGTGCGTTTCCTTGCGGAAAAGCCCCGTGATATGAGAGAAACCGTTGCCGCACGCAAGCAGAAATACGAGATGTTTGCGCTTCTTCCCGCTTATTCACGCATTGTTTTCAGCGGCAAGGCGTTTGACAAAAATCACCGCAATGTCAATATGAATTCCGTCAGCTGCGGCAAGGATGAAATGCTCGGTGTACCTTGTTCAAACGGTGTTGTTGAGGGCGAAGCCTGCGTTGTGACGGATGTAAAAGCCGTCAGCAGCGTAAAGGATAAAATTCTTATCACAAAAATGACCGACCCCGGCTGGGTATTTCTGCTTGCGGAGGCGAAGGGTGTTGTGAGCGAAAAAGGCTCTCTTCTTTCTCACACGGCAATTATTTCCCGAGAGCTTGGCATACCTGCGGTTGTTGGCATTGATAACCTTTTGTCCACCGTGCAGAACGGCGATATTGTGCGCCTTGACGGTGCAACGGGTGTTGTGAAAATCATCCGCAGAGCATCATAAATTAACCGTTTCTTGACAAAACACTACAATATTGATATTATTTATTCAAGAATTGTCAAGGCGGTGCAATATGAAACTTAAAAAATTTGCGGCAATAATGCTTTCGGTTATGTTTATTTTTGCTTTTGCATCCTGCAAGGATGATGTGCAGACAGATGCACCCGAGGCTGATTCGGTAACGGAAATGACTCAGGAAGAAACAATTCCCGACGAATCGGAAGAAATAACAACGGGTATTCTGTTTGAGAATGAGGAATCAACCGTTGCGGTTACCGATGTGTCTGCAGATGACCCTGCAGAGTGGACAACGGCGCAGATTGTTGAGTTTTATAAAAATGCGGCGGCAAAAACAACCGCAAACGCAAAGTCATACCGTGAAATCACCCTCAAGGATGTTTCAATCAACAACGGCGAATATGAGAGCGCAATCAACTTTATTATGCCCATAATGTCAAAGCTGATTTCCAACAATTCCGAGGAGGTTGACGGCATCACGGGCGGCTTTAAAAACCTTACCGAAGCGGATGTTGCGTCGGCAAAGGCGTATAAATCGGGCAACGGCATCGCTGTTGAAATGGTTATGAAAAAGCAGGTTTCGGGTCCCCGTGAGGATGCGAATTCAGGCTCCGTCGGTCACGCAATAACCGCTGTGGGCGATATCGGTCAGGTTGTAACTCAGCTTACCGACCTTGGTTTACCCCTTGAATTATCCGAAAAGGACACAAAGATTTATTACACCAACCCCAAAGTCAAGGTTGTTGTTGACGGCAACGGTAAGATTGTCAGCGGCACATGGAGCTATACCGTTGAAATCAGTATGAATAACTACAAGGCTTTCGGCAAGGATGTCAGAAGCACCTCTGTTGTTATGGACAACAAAATCACACTCTCATAAAAACAAGAAGCACCTCACCAAAACGGTGAAGTGCTTTTTTACATCCCATTTTATTTATCCATCTTTTTGAGAATCTGCTCATAGGGCATCAGCATGCCCTCGTTCATTCGGTTGCCCATTTTCGAGAGGATTTTTTCGCTTGAAAGCAGAGCGCCTACCGCGTACATAAGCATTGCCTTGCCCTTGTTTTTCTGCGGAAAATCGTAAATTCCCTGCTTTTTGTAGAATTTGTGGTCGGCTTTCATCATACCCCTCATCTGGTAGATAAGGTCGCGGAAGATCTTCATTCCGCCAACACCCCAGAAATTGGAGGGTGCCGTGTGCTTTGTTTCCAGCGCAAAGACAAGTGTCTTTGCAAGTGCATCAATCTCTGCATCGGGATTCTGCTCGTCTGTTGCAACGCCCGAAAGGAAGTTACCGCCTGTTTCGCATCGGGCTTCAATAACGTTGCGCAGGTTGTTTTCTTCGGAATAATTGCCCGAGACGAGATAACCCACGGGCATACCGACCGTTACCGTTCTGTGACCGTTGCAGAAGTTTCTGTCGTCATACATCTTGAAGCGGCTGCCCATTGAGTGGTCGGAAACCGTGAAGGCATAAACAATCGCATCGGCGGTCTGAATATTTTCACGCAGGAAGGTGTCAAAATTATCTTTGTAAACGCATTTTTCGCTGACCGCACAGCGGAAACAGCCGAGGCATCCGCCTGCAAGGGGATATTCGGAAATATTGACAACTCTTGTCTTGTAGCCGAATACATTGCGGAATCGGCTTATCATCGCGCTTAAGGATGATTCGGGATTTGTTTCGTCGGTGAGGATAAGGATGTCCTTGTCCTCTTTCTGCGCCGTGTTCAGCGGTGCTTCGCCTGCACGCACGGGTGAGTAATCGCTTCCCTTTTTGACGGGTGCGGTGTATATTTCCTCCTTGACCGACCAGAGGAAACGCTCAAAGAATTTTTCGGCATCGTCCCTGCCTTTTTCGCTGAGCAAATCTTCCATATCTGCAGAAAGTCCGCGAATATATCTCATTCCGAGGTCAAGGGAGTTTTCTTCAATGTATTTGTGGGCGGTTATGTCATAAAAATGCTTTGATGTTGAAATCTGGGTCGCATATTTATCGGCTAAATCAATGCCGTTTGCTTTTGTCAGTTCAATAAAGCGGTGAAGCTGTGAAGGTGCAAAGAAGGTGTAAACGGGGTAGGAGAACAGCACCGCATCGCAGGCTTCAAGAAGCTCCTTTGCCTTTGAAAAATCCTTTTCAAGGGCTTTGATTATTTGCCCTGCGTGCAGAACGGAAAATTCATGCTCGGGGTACTTTTTTTCAAGATAAAGCACGGTCTGCAGGGTAATGCTGTATTTGCCTTTCGGGCTGCCGTTGATAACTGCAATTTTCATAACAAACTTCCTTTTGTTTTATAATAAGTTTATTCTAACATAAATGATTAAATATTTCAATATTTGTTCAAGATTCGCTTTGCTATACAATAATGTCTTCGGTCTGCCGTAAAATATATTTACTTTTCGGCGGCTAAATGTTATTATGGTATAAAATAATCTTGAGGAAAGAGGTTGCAGTATGAAAAAAACTTTTACGGCGATTATTTCGTTGGTTTTATGTTTCAGCCTGATTATGCCTTCGGTTGCGTTTGCGGCGGATAATGAAACAACATATGCTTCTGTTCAGGAGTATGTTGCGCAGTCGCAGAGTGACGCGAAAACGAAAATCGGATTTTCAAAGTTTGTCAACGGTCTGAGCAATTTTGTTCTCAACGGAGTTCTTGGTGCTGTGCTTAAAATTATCATTCCCGATTCTGCGGCAGTTGCGGATTATGAGGATTTCAACATTGATGAATACGGCAATTTCTATGCAGGAACGGACACCTTTATAGATGAGCCTCAGGGCGATAAGGTGTGGAGTCTCGGCTACGGCAAGGCATCCGTCCTTCCCGACGATTTCGGCTCAAAAAAATATGCCAAAGGCGCATATCTTCCCTATGTTTTCGGCGATTCGATGTATACCGACGAGGACGGTCAGGAAGAAGACCTTATGGCAAGAGCGATTGTTATGAACGACGGCTCGGGCAGAGGCAATGTTGTTTTCATTGCTCTTGATGCAATGGGTCTTGCGAATGCCGATGTAAGGCTTATCCGTGAAGCGCTCAAGGATATCGCAAAAGACCATAATATCGTGAGCATCAATGTTTCCTGCACTCATATTCATACAGGCATTGACTCTCAGGGCGTGTGGACAGACCCCATCGGCTGTATTCTGAACAATATCATCAATCCCAATGTCAAATACGGCGTTGAGCGTTCATTTATCGACTCCGTTGTTGCAGGCTCGAAGAAAGCTGTTGAGAATGCACTTGCCGATATGACAACGGGTAAGCTTTATTATTCCGAAATGGAGCTTGACGGCTATATGCACGACAGAACGGCTCCGATTTCTCTTGATAAAAATATTTATAAGCTTGAATTTGTGCCTGCAGATGCAGAAAAAGCGCCAACAATCGTTGCAACCTTCGGCTGTCATCCCGAGTCTGCAAGCTATGATTGGGCAAGCGCCGACCCCGACAAGCTTCTTTCCTTTGACAAGAAGTTCACGGCAGACTTTATATGGTATGCGGAAAAGGTTATCAATGCTGCAGGATATAATTTCATTTTCATTCAGGGAAATGTTTCAACCGTTACATCCTCGAGATATTATTCGGGCGACGGCATTGAGCAGACTGCTCATTATTCCGCTGTACGCTACGGCTACGAAATCGGATATATTCTTCTCGGTATGAATATGGACGAAACCGAGCGTATTGCTCTCAATAAAGCGACGGGTGACAGGCTCGGAATTGAAAAATACAGCGGTCAGACCGACTATACGGAGTGGTACGACGGGCTTGAAACCGTTGAGGCTCAGGAGGTAAAGCCCGTTCTCAATGTGAAGCACGCGCAATTTACGGTAAGAATAGAGAATAATATTATTGCGCTTCTCGGCAAAACCTCCGTTGCGGATAACTTTGTTCTCAAGGATAATTGGGGCAGATATTACACCGTTTCAGAAGTCGGATATCTCGAAATCGGCGATAATATGAAGGTCTATATGAGTCCCGGCGAAACCTTCGGCGAGCTTCTTCTCGGCGGCAGCGGCGCAGACGGCTTTGACTACGCTCCCATCAGAGAATATACGGGTGAAGATATCATCATTATGGACCTTATGAACGATGCGGCAGGCTATGTTGCAAATCCCGATAACTATTGCCTCGCAGGTATTCAGTACAACGAAGAAAAGGATGCATATGACAGCGATACATGGTGCCTTATCTCTTACGGCAAGTGTGCGGCAAATACATTTATCGGTAATTTCTACGGAATATATGACAGCGTAAGATAAAAAAGAGGGTGGGTTTCAAAAAGGAAACCCACCCTTATGTTATATTATTCAGCATTTTTACCTGATTTTCTGTAACGGTAAAGAGCAATCAGCGATGAAATTATTCCCGCAATCTGCGCAAAAACTGCAGTTGAGCCGAGGATTGTGTGGTAAACCGTCCAGGTTGAAAGATTAATAAGGAGCATTATTCTTATGTTCTGCTCTTTTTTCTGGAATACGGCGAGCATATAGAAGAATGCGGCGAATACCGAAAGCAGGTCAATCGGCTGATTGATGCCCAATGCACCGCCTGCAACATAAAGAATGAGAAAAACTATTTTTTCCGCAAGCGATACTTCCGTGTTTTTTATCTCGTGCCAAATTGAGAATAAAAGCTGGAATACCGCCACGCAGCAGACGATAACGCCCGAGTTGAAGCCGTCAAGCAAAAGGATATTGGCGGCTGACATGGCATTCACGATTACCGATACCGTCAGCATCTGCTTTTTCTTTTTAAGTTGTAAGGTCACGATAACACCTATCGTAACCAGAATACCCAGAATCTGTGCAATGTAATATTTCATAATTATCACCCGAGTGTCAATCAATAATTCGGCTTATTATAGCATATACTGCAGAAAACTGCAATAAAAAAGAACAGAGAACAACTCTGTCCTTTCTGCAATTATTATGCCGCAATTGTTTTATTTGCTTTAACAGGCTGTCTGTATCGGATGATTCCGATGATAACGGAAACAAGCGATATCGATTCGCTTAAGATTCCGCTGTATGACGAAGCGAAAATGTTGTAAACAAGAATAAGCGATGATGAAATAAGAATTGTTTTGCGGAAAGTTTTTGCATCAAAAACTCCCATGCATACGGTGTTGATAACAAGACCGAGGGTTATCAGGAGAGAGTGAATTCCTTCCCACGAAAAAAAGCTTACGGCACCCATGCACAAGGCAAAAAGAATGGGAGATGTCAGGTCTGTGCGGCGGTTTTTATCGCGGAAAAAGAAGACAAAATTGCGTATGATGCACACAATATTCAATGCAAAGCCTGAGAAAGCGCCGATGAGCAGATACTGCACACAGCTTAAAGCTGTTGCAACAGTCTGGATAATCATTATTTTGCTCTTCTTTGTGCGCTGATAGGAATAAAAGAACAAGCCTACCGAAACAAAACCCAATGCGTGACCGATTAATGTGAGTAAATTCTGCATAAATACCTCTGAAATTTATGTTTAAATATTTTTATTACCGACAGTCAATTATACTTATTTTGGGGTTAAAGTCAAGATTTTTGCTTGTAGATAATACACAAACAATGTGACGAACTTTTGGTTAAATTGCCCAATGGATTGAAACGGTAAAACAACCGTCAGAGAGAGGTAACATTTAAGTGATTTAAAGTGTCTTGACAAATAAAGAAATCGTGTTATAATCTATGTTAATTAAATATAGTTTTAAAAGAAGGAACCAGCTGTCTGCAGAGGATATTGGTTCCTTTATGTTTTTTTGAAGGAAAATGCAAAAAGTATATATTATTATAAAAGGAGACTGCACATGGAAATTCAACTTCAGGAGCTTATTGAACAGATAAAAAAAGACGGTGTTGATGCGGCGGAAGCCCGTGCCGAAGCAATACTTGAATCTGCAAAAGCCGAGGCTGAAAAAATCATCTCTGATGCTCAGGCTAAGGCGGATAAGATTATGGCTGACGCAAAAAGCGAAAACGAAAAAAATGTCAGGTCAGGTGAAGATGCTCTCCGTCAGGCAGGCAGAAACCTGCTTATCTCTTTCAGAGAAAGTGTTGCGAGAGAACTCAGGGCGATTGTAAGCGAAAATGTGAATGCCGTTTATTCTTCGGATGCATTTGCAAAGCTTATCATAAATGCCGTTGAAGGATGGGCAGGCAAGCCCGATGCAGAAGATATTTCTGTTATTCTGAGCAGCGGCGACCTCGAAAAGCTCGAAGCTGCGCTGCTTGCAGAGCTTAAGGCGAAAATGCTCGGCGGCGTCACCCTTAAAGCAAACGATAATTTTGACGGCGGATTCCGTATTGCCGTAAATAACGGTGCGGTTTATTATGATTATTCCGCCGAGGCTGTAACCGATATGCTGTCGAATTACCTCAGCCCCAGGGTTACCGCACTTCTGAAAGAGGCTGAATAAATATGGCTGAATATTATCTGATATCTCAATTGCCGTCCCTTGACGGAATTAATGAAAATACACCTCTCCCCATAACTTCCGAAAGATTTGAAGAGCTTTGTCAGAGGCTTCTCGGCAAAAAAGCGTTGATTGAATCCGCAAAGCTTACGCTTGTTCCGCCGCGGAATCCCGAAAAATCTTCATCCTCATTGATTGAGAAATGGAATGAGGGCGAGAGCAGTCTGCGTCTTGCGCTTGCAAAGCTCCGTGCGGATAAATTGAACAAGCGTTTTGATGCCGATAATCAATCGTTTTCTTCAGGGATTTTGCAGGCGGCACGCACGGCGGTTGAAATTGAAAGTCCTATGGAAGCGGAAAAGTTTCTCAATAAATACCGCCTCGATTTTCTTGAAACACTCAGACCAACGGATTCTTTCTCGGAAGAATATGTGTATTATTACGGGCTGAAGCTCAGGCTTGTTGAGCGTATGAGAAAATTCGATGCGGAAAGCGGAGAAGCGGCGTACAGAAATATTTACAGCTCCATTATGAATGGTGACAGATCGGAGGTTACACAATGACCGAAAACAAAGGCAAGGTAGTAAGCGTTAACGGCAACCTTGTGTCCGTAAGGTTTGACGGCAATGTTTCGATGAACGAAATTTGCTTCGTTAATGTTGATAATACAAAACTCAAAAGCGAGGTTATCCGCATAAAGGGTGATATCGCGCAGATTCAGGTTTATGAAATGACAAACGGCATCAGCTGCGGTGATGAGGTTGAGTTCACGGGCGATATGCTTTCCGCACAGCTCGGACCGGGTCTCCTCGGTCAGGTTTATGACGGACTTCAGAATCCGCTGCCCGTTCTTGCCGAGCAGGCAGGCTGGTTCCTTGAGAGAGGAATTTATGCGGACGGGCTCAATGCCGAAAAGAAGTGGGAATTCACTCCTACGGCAAATGTGGGCGATGTTCTGCGAGCAGGTGAATATATAGGCACCGTTCCCGAAGGACCGTTCACGCACAAAATTTTTGTGCCGTTTTATCTTCTCGGCAGCTACAAGCTGAAATCAATCGCAGATAAAGGCGAATATACCGTTAATGAGACGGTTGCCGTGCTTGCGGACGAAAGAGGCAGAGAAATTCCCGTTTCAATGTCATTCAAATGGCCCGTCAAGAGAGCGGTTAAATGCTACAGCGAAAGACTCGCACCCGTTGAAACAATGGAAACAAAGGTGCGCCTTATCGACTCATTCTTCCCCGTTGCAAAGGGCGGAACCTACTGCACACCCGGTCCCTTCGGCGCAGGCAAAACCGTTTTGCAGCACACAACATCAAAATATGCCGATGTTGATATCGTTATAATTGCCGCCTGCGGTGAGCGAGCAGGTGAAGTTGTTGAAACATTAACCGAATTCCCTGAGCTTACCGACCCCAAAACAGGTCGTTCGCTTATGGAACGCACAATTATCATCTGCAATACATCGTCGATGCCCGTTGCATCCCGAGAGGCGTCGGTTTATACCTCGGTAACTCTTGCCGAGTATTACCGCCAGATGGGTCTCAATGTTCTTCTTCTTGCCGATTCAACCTCACGCTGGGCGCAGGCGCTGCGTGAAATGTCGGGCAGACTTGAAGAAATCCCCGGCGAAGAAGCCTTCCCCGCATATCTTGAATCCTACATTGCCGCTTTCTATGAAAGAGCAGGTTATGTCCGTTTGCCTGACGGAAGCAAAGGCTCCGTCACAATCGGCGGCACGGTTTCGCCTGCGGGCGGTAACTTTGAAGAGCCTGTAACTCAGGCAACGCTCAAAGTTGTCGGCGCTTTCCACGGACTTTCCCGTGAACGCTCGGATGCAAGAAAATATCCCGCAATCGACCCGCTTATTTCGTGGTCAAAATACAAAACCGTAACAGAATCGGCAAAATCCGCATTCTGCAAAAATATTCTTATTCACGGCGATGAAATCGGCTCAATGATGAAGGTTGTCGGCGAAGAAGGCACAAGCCTTGAGGACTATATCGTATATCTCAAATCGGAAATGCTTGATGCCGTTTATCTTCAGCAGAACTCGTTTGATTTGATTGACGCAAACTGCGGCACAGACCGTCAGCGTCATGTTACGGATAAGCTGGTGTATGTTCTCGGCAGCGAATATGCGCTTGACAGCAAGGACGATGCGCGAAGCTTCTTCAACCGTATGCGCCAGAAATTTATCGACTGGAATTATACGGAATTCAAGAGCGAGGCTTTTGCAAAGGCAGAGAGTGAAATCGATGCAATGTATGCCGACGGTCAGGGCAGAATTATGCCCGAGGCAGAGCTTTTGTTAAAGGACGGTGAGTGATAATGAATAAAGTTTTTAACAGAATTGAATCCATCACGGGTAACGTTATCACCGTCAGAGCAGAGGGCGTGCGCTACAATGAGCTTGCGCAGATAAACACCCGTTTCGGCAAATCCCTTGCACAGGTCAATAAAATCGACGGCGATATTGTTTCGCTTCAGGTTTTTGCAGGCGGTCAGGGCGTTTCAACGGGCGATGAAGTCCGTTTCCTCGGTCACGAAATGCGTGTTTCATTCAGCGAGGATTTGCTCGGCAGAATCTTCAACGGCTCGGGTGAGCCGAGAGACAAAGGCCCTGCACTTGCCGATAATATGAAGCCCATCGGCGGACCTTCCGTCAATCCCACAAAGCGTATTCTCGCAAACCGAATGATGAGAACAAATATCCCCATGATTGATATGTTCAACACCCTTGTTGTTTCTCAGAAGCTTCCGATTTTCTCAATTTCGGGCGAGCCTTATAATCAGCTTCTTGCCCGAATTGCTTTGCAGGCAGAGGCGGATGTTATCGTTCTCGGCGGTATGGGTCTTAAATATGACGATTTTCTCTATTTCAAAGAGGAGCTTTCAAACGGCGGAGCGTTGAGCAAAACCGTTATGTTCATCCACACGGCAGCCGACCCCACGGTTGAATGTATGATGATTCCCGATATGGTGCTTGCCGTTGCGGAGCAGTTTGCTCTGCAGAATAAGGATGTTCTTGTGCTTCTTACCGATATGACCAACTTTGCGGATGCAATGAAAGAAATTGCAATCACGCAGGAGCAGGTTCCCTCTAACCGAGGCTATCCCGGTGACCTTTATTCACAGCTTGCGTCACGCTACGAAAAGGCTGTTGACTTTGCCGATTCAGGCTCCGTTACCGTTCTTGCGGTTACAACAATGCCCGGCGACGATGTAACTCATCCCGTTCCCGATAATACGGGCTATATTACGGAAGGTCAGTATTATCTCAAGGGCGGACGCATTGAGCCTTTCGGCTCGCTTTCCCGACTCAAGCAGAATGTCAACGGCAAAACCCGTAAGGACCACCGTGCGCTTATGGATGCAATGATCCGTATGTATTCTTCTTATAAAGAAACTTTGGAAAAGAAGAATATGGGCTTTGCAATGACACGCTGGGATGAAAAACTTCTCAGATACGGTCAGCTTTTTGAAAATGAGCTTATGGATTTGTCAGTCAACCTTTCTCTTGAAGAGGCGCTTGACCTCGGCTGGAAAATCCTTGCCGAATGTTTTGAAAAGGATGAAACAGGCATCAAATCCGACCTTACAGACGAATTTTGGTACAATAAGTAAGGAGGTTTAAGGTGGCAAAAATCAAACTGACTAAAAATGAGTTGAAGATACAGAAGGATGCCCTCAAAATGTATCGGAGATATTTGCCTACTCTGACACTCAAAAAACAGCAGCTTCAGGCTGAAATACGCACCATTGAAGCAAAAGCCGAAGCGGTAAGAAAAGAGAGAAAAGACCTTGAAAAAGGCTTTGGCTCGTGGATTGCCGTTTTCAGCGAGACAGACGCTTTCCCCGAAGGAATAATAACCGTCAGCAACATCCGTAAGGGTTACGGAAACATTGCGGGCGTAACTATTCCCGTCTATGAGGGTGCGGATTTTGCCCGAGGAGACTATGATTTATACGAAACACCGCTTTGGGTTGATATTGCCGCAAACCATATGGAAAAGGCGATGTCGCTCGACCTTGAAGCGGAGGTGTTGGATGAGCAGGTCAGGCTTCTTGAGCAGGAGCTTCGTGCAACCGCTCAGCGAGTCAATCTGTTCGAAAAAGTCAAAATTCCCGAAACAGAGGAGAACATCAGAAAAATCTCAATTTATCTGGCGGACCAGCAGGTAAGTGCCGTTGTCCGTTCAAAAATATCAAAACGCAAAATTGCGGCACGCGATGAAATACCTTCAGGAACGGAGGTGTACTCATTATGATTGTGCCTATGAAAAAAGTTTCTCTCATAATTATGGGGGATAAAAAATCCGAAACGCTCAAGACGCTTCGCAAGCTCGGAATTGTTCACATCGAATCGCTTGAAGGCTCGGGCAAAAAGCTCGGGGAGCTTAAGGAAAGAGTTGCTTTGCTTGAAAGTGCGCTTTTCAGCATATCGGAAAAGAAAAACAAAAAAACAGAGCCTCAGAGCCTTGATTTTCAGCAGGCGATTGATATATCAAATGAAATTGCTGCTCTCGAGGATGAAAAAAAGCTTTGTTCGGCTGAGAAAATTACTCTTGCCGCGGAGCTTGACCGACTTTCGGCGTGGGGAGAGCTTGACCCCGAAAAGCTTTATGCTTTAGCCGAAAAAGGTGTTGATGTTTCGCTTTATGAAATGCCGAAATCGGAATATGAGACTCTCGGCGAAAGCGTAAAAACCCTGACGGTGCAAAAAACAAAAGCTTCCGTAAAATTTCTGCTGATAAAATCGGAAATTGAAGGGGAGGCAGAGGCTGTTGATTCGTTAAAGGCATATCGTGTTGAAATGCCGTCGGAATCAACCGTTGAAATAAGGCGGAAAATCGAAAACTCAAACAAGCGTATCGCGGAGATTGAAGAAAAAATCTCGTCGTTTGCAGGCTGTGCCGACAGCATAAAGAAAGCAATCAAAGCCTGCGAAAAAGAGATTGAATTTGAAACTTATGCAACGGGAATGGCAAACGAAAACCTTTCCGATGTAACCGTTTCATATTTTACGGGTTATGTTGAAGAAGATAATCTCGACAGCCTGCGAAAGACGGCAAAGGAAAATTCGTGGGGTCTCCTCGTTGAAGAACCCACCGAAGAAGATAATGTTCCCACCAAGCTGAAAAACAACAAGTTCGTAAGCCTTATTTATCCGCTGACCGATTTCCTCGGCACGGTGCCCGGATATTTTGAATATGATATTTCGGGCTGGTTTCTGGGCTTTATCCTCATTTTCTTTGGAATTATCTTCGGCGACGGCGGCTACGGACTTCTGATTTCTGCAGTTGTTGCCGCGCTGATAATAAAAACACGCAAGGCAAAAAAAGAAATTCCCCCTGCATTTCTGCTTATCGGACTTTTCGGTTTGTCAACAATTCTTTGGGGAACTCTGACCTGCACATGGTTCGGTCTTTCACCCGAACAGCTGCCCGAATGGCTTACCAAGCTGTCGATACCCGTTATTTCCAATGTTTATGCGGATAAAATCTGGTATCCGCCATGGACAAACGGCGAATACGGTCTCACAACTGCACAGAATCTGCAGATATTCTGCTTCTCGCTGGCGCTTGTTCAGCTCACTGTTGCCCATCTCAAGGTTGCGGCAAGGAACAGAAAATCAATCAGAATTCTCGGCGATATCGGCTCGGTTATGCAGCTTATCGGTATCTTTTATGTGGTGCTGAGCTTCGTTGTAAATGCTCAGGTTTTCAGCTTCGGGCTTGTTCTGGGCGGTGTACCCGTCGGCACGGTTGCGCTTGTTCTTGTTATTGCAGGCTTCGTTATGAGCTTTGTGTTCTCAAACTATGAGGGAAACATTATCAAGTCAATTCTTGAAAGCCTGAAAAACATCGTTTCCGTTCTGTTGGGCGTTGTCAATGTTTTCTCGGATATAGTTTCATATATCCGACTTTGGGCTGTAGGTCTTGCAGGTGCGGCGATATCCGCAACCGTCAATGAGCTTGCGGGACCCTTGCTCGGCAACTTCCTGTTTATGATACTTGCGATAGTTCTTCTTGTGTTCGGTCACGGACTTAATATGATACTTAATGTTCTGTCCGTTATTGTTCACGGAATAAGACTCAACACGTTGGAGTTTTCATCGCATCTTGATATGTCCTGGAGCGGACATAAATTCAAACCCTTTGAAGAATAAATTGAAAAATAAGGAGAATCATTATGAATTTCGGATTATTAGCAACAGCTCTGGCAATGGGTATTGCCGCAACAGGCTCTGCAATCGGTATCGGCATTGCAGGTCAGGCATCAATCGGTGCGTGGAAAAAATGCTATATGAGCAATAAGGCTGCGCCTTTCATTCTTACGGTTTTTGCAGGTGCGCCTCTTACTCAGACAATCTACGGCTTCCTTCTTATGCAGCAGATGACAGGTGCAGATAAAGACCCTGCATTCCTCTTTGGTCTCGGTATCGCATCGGGCGTTGCAATGGCAGTTTCAGCCGTTGTTCAGGGTAAGGCAGGTGCCGCGGGCGCAGATGCTCTTGCCGAAACGGGAAAAGGCTTCTCGCAGTATATCACCGTTGTCGGTCTTTGCGAAACAGTTGCTCTTTTTGCACTCGTTTTCAGCATGGTTGCCCTCGGATAACGAATAATCATAATAAAATCAGGTGCAGCGGAAAAGCTCCGTTGCACCTGTTGTTTTTTGAGAACTGCAGCAAATCCCGTTGATTTGTATTGTTTTATTGATATGTTTGTGATAAAATTAAATAAGATATATTTTAAATAAAAACAAAGGCGGTCAAAAAATGAAAATTGCACTTTTCGGAACGAATGAAACACAGTTTTCAAAAGTTTATACGCCTGCGGTGCTTCAGAAGCTTGGTGGATACGGTGAACTTTCAGGAAAAATCAATCAGAAGAATCTGAAAGAAAATGCGGAGTTTCTGAAAGACTGCGAAATTGCATTTTCTACATGGGGAATGCCGGAATTCACAAAAGAAGAAATTGCGGAATATATGCCGAAGCTGAAGGCTGTTTTTTATTCTGCAGGAACGGTGCAGTATTTTGCCCGTCCGTTTCTTGAAAGCGGAATA
This sequence comes from Acutalibacteraceae bacterium, assembly GCA_045632815.1. Classification (GTDB taxonomy): domain Bacteria; phylum Bacillota; class Clostridia; order Oscillospirales; family Acutalibacteraceae; genus CAG-177. The sequence goes on from JAZQXJ010000038.1 coordinate 28,016, forward strand.
AAGGTTTACAGCGCATTTGCGGCAAATGCCGTGCCTGTTGCGGAATATACTTTTGCGCAGATTTCTCTGGCGGCAAAGGGCTTTTTTCAATCTGCAAAGTATTACCGCATTTTACCTGCGCGTTCACTTGCCTTTGCCAACTCGGCAACGGGAAATTTCGGCTGCAAGGTCGGTCTTGTCGGCCTTGGCGCAATCGGTCAGATGGTGGCTGAACGCCTTATGGCGCTTGATGTTGAGGTGTATGCCTATGACCCGTTTGTTTCAGAGGAAAAAGCAAAGGAGCTTAACGTGAAGCTCATTGACCTTGAAACACTTTTCAGCGAATGCGATATTATCAGCAACCACCTTGCCAATAAGCCCGAGCTTGAAAATGTGTTTAATTACAAGCTTTTCAAAAAAATGAAAAAGCATTCAACCTTCATTAACACGGGCAGGGGAACGCAGGTTGCGGAGTATTCGCTTGCGTTTCATCTTCTTTTACATCCCTCGCAGACTTTTGTTGCCGATGTTATCAAAAACGAGCTTTTTCCTTATGTTTGCCCTCTTTTCTGGTGTCCCAATGCAATTCTGACTCCGCATATAGCGGGAAGCACGGGAAATGAGCCTCAGCGAATGGCTTATTATATGATGGAAGAAATGGAAAAATTTATTTCAGGCGAGCCTACGAAATATGAAGTTACCCTTGAAAGCCTTGAAAGAATGGCATAAAACAGAATGGTTGGGTCGTAAAGCTTTAATCTGAAGGAGAATAAAATATGAGCATAATATCAAAAATAACAGCTTTAATCATTGCTTTGTTTACTTTCGGAGCATCATTTGTATCTTCATCCGTTGAAGTTCCCGTTCCTGAAATCAAGCAGGATGATTTTGTTCCCGTTATGCGTTTTGTGGCTTCGAGTGATACTCACATACAAACTCTCGGAGATACGGGCAGCCAAAGACTTTCGGCAATGATAAAATCAGCTTATGCCGTAAGTGAAGCCGATGAAGATTACAAAAATCTGGATGCGGTGGTGCTTTCGGGCGATATCACCGATAACGGTATGCTGGGGTCGTTTTTGGCATTTGACGGAATAATCAAAAATGAAATCCGTGAAGATACAGAGTGTCTGGCGGTGGTGGCAAAATCCCACGACAGCTATATATATCTGAACAACAGCCTTAAGATTTTCAGCGGAATAACAGGTCAGGAAACTGATTTTCACAGAGTGATCCGCGGCTTTCATTTTATCGGCATTTCCCGTTCCGAAACCCTTGAGCATTATTCGGACGAGCAGGTGAAATGGCTTGACGAAAACATTGCCGCCGCAGTTGCAGCCGACCCTGAAAAGCCCGTTTTTGTTTTTCAGCACGAGCATGTAAAGGATACTGTTTACGGAAGCAGCGAAACCGACGGCTGGGGTCTGGATGTTTTTACGGATGTACTTTCAAAATATCCTCAGGTTGTGCATATTTCAGGGCATTCACATTTCCCTGCAAATGACCCGAGAGCCGTATGGCAGGGAGAATTTACAGCCATAAACGACGGCGGACTTGCTTATTTTGAACTTGCGGTGGACGGTAAAAACGGTCAGTTCCCCGAGGATAAAGACAGAATGACTCAGGCGCTCATTATTGAGGTTGATGCCGATAACAGAGTTCTTGTGAAGGTGCTTGATGTTGACACGGGTAATATTATGAGGGAATTCCTTATCGATAATATTACCGAGAAAAATAAGGTTAAATACTCATTTGAGGCAAGAAAAGAAGATTCATCCGCACCGATTTTTCCCGTAGGCTCAGCCATTCATTGCGAAAAAAAGGGGCTTGAGTATTATGTGACCGTGCCTCAGGCAAAGGCTGACGATGATAACGAGGTTTTTATTTACAGAATATCCGTTATCAACGAAAAGGGGAAAACAGTTCATGAAGATTGGGCGTTTTCTCAGTATTTCTTCTCCGATATGCCTGAAAGCATAACCTTTGACGGCTTTCTGACATTGAACAAAAGCTTTACCGTAAAGGTATGTGCCGAGGATGTGTGGGGAAACAGAAGCGAGTATCTGGAAATAAAAGTTTAAATTTTAATATGGCATATGTTTTACAATGAAAATAAAAACCTTGAAATCGTAATGATTTCAAGGTTTTTTGTTAGTTGAGGATGTTCATAAGGGATTTTTTATATTATCGGTGTGTGCGGTTTAGTTATCGATTTCAGATTTTGTGTAACTTTCTCTGTCAGCGGCAGTAACGAGGAATGTAAACGCTTCTTCTTTGCCTTCGGAATTGGGGATTTTGATAGTGATTTCTACATCTTCAGTCAAATCCTTTATTTCGGTTTCAATGTCTATATAAGCACGTCGGGTTTCTTTTTCTCCCGTTAAGAGCAAAAGGTTATTGCCGGGATCTGTATACCATTCTCCGCCTTTTTTGGATTTAAGTTTTCCGTCTACATCCAAATACTGTTCATCGTTATACTGGAAGTAAGCGCCTTCTTCCATGTTATTGTATTTTTTGCCGTCGTATTTAACCGTAGCAAAATAGCCGTCATGGAATTCTGAAGAAGCTCTGTCAAGGTTTTTTACTGTATAGGAAAAAGCAACATAGGTATGTCCTACAGGTGCAACATACGGATTGTCAGCATCTGCATCGGGTTCATATTCTTTAGGAGTGAAATATGCTTCGTCATATACGCTGCTAAGTGCAACGGTAAATTCCGCAGCATTCAAAGTGAATTCAAAAATATCCGTCGAAACTGTTTCCCCCAATTTATGATATTCGTTGTTTGATGAATTTCCACAAGCGTTAAGGGAAATACAAGTTACGATTGCCAAGAGGATTGCGATTGTTTTTTTCATAAAAATCACCCTTTTATCATATTTTGCGGAACAAGTTATGAACACCCTGCGAAAGTGACTCACTTTTCTATTCTCCGCAAAATAAAAAAGTGCGCCAACCGAAGCCGACGCACATAAAACGCAAACTCCGATTGTCGCCAAACAAACTTAAACAGAATGGGGATAAAAATCCAAGCCATAGTATTTAGTGGAATCTGCGTTTTTAACAAATTCATTAATACTATGACCGAATAAAGGTATAATTATCCCTTTTAAAAGATAAAATATCCCCTTGATTTCTGTTTATTAAGTTCGTTTGGCATAATCAGTATATCACAATAGTTTTCAACATTCAATACTTTAAGTTGTCAAAAAGTTGACTTTCTCATATTACTCTGTACCGCTCGCCCTTCAAGTCCTGCTCTAAAAAAGAAAACAGCCATCTGTTGAAGTGAACCCCAAAGTTTAGACAAAATAAAATATTAGATTGTTAGTGAATGAGTTCGGTATTGTAACATCTGTTGTCAGTTTCTCGAAAGGTTTTGAAGCATAGAAATCTCTTTTCAGCAGATTATCTGCTATCTTTCCAACTTCACCTTTGTATGAATGATATTTGTCGTTTTTTCGCTGTTTTCCCTTTAACCCGAGCTCATTCATAAGTTTTAATACCGTTTTATGATTGATTAAATAACCTTTGCTATCATATCTGTAGGCGGTTTGTACCTTTGGTTTTTCCTGCAGGCAATCGCCGATTTCTTCACAGTATAAAACAATAAAATAAAACATACCGCCGAGAGGGCTTTCAGGTTGATTTCCTGATTACATTCTCGGCGGTTTTTGACTTGAATCCTGACTTGAATTTGACTTGAATTTATGATTAAAAATGCGTTTTTTGGTTTAAAATGACGCACTTATTTAAAATGAAGATAAAAAAGAAAAAAACCCGAAACCCTTATTTTTCAAGGATTTCAAGGCTTTTTTCTTTGGTTGCGGAGACAGGACTTGAACCTGCGACCTCCGGGTTATGAGCGGGAACTCGCCTGATTTTCAGCTTCAATCCACGTAAATTTACGCTAATGCAGAGCAGTCTGTTACAGCCCCCATAACAGTCTATTGAAATCTGCGTTAATCTGCGTAAATATAGGACGAGGGAAAATCGAGGGAAATTTACAATTTCGGAGTAAAAAACTACATAAAAATCAGAAAGAGTGCAGCATTAAAACTGCACTCTTTTTCGTTAAAATGCTTCGCCGTCAAAATCAACCGTTCCGTCAGGTGTGATTACAGCGGTGTATGTGCCGTCGGGATATCCGTTTGTTACGGCTTCATACTGAATTACATAGTTACCGCCGATAAGCTGAACAATAGGAATATCTTCGGGTGTGCTTGGCTCTCGCATATCTTTGGAAAGGTTAGCAGTC